>JAZULU010000206.1:0-37699 GCA_045603265.1 Clostridia bacterium | reverse complement strand
TTGATCCACCCAAAACAGCAATGGTATAAGTTCCGCCGTTTTCTGCTTTTTTCATTAAAGCCTTTATTCTATCAGCATTCCCTTCATTTGCAAGTGAAACATCAAAGCCATCGTCTGTTAATCCATTTAAAACTTTATCTTTAAAACTCATTTCAATAACCTCATTTTCCAGTGTTTGCTGTGGATTTTCAGTTGTTTGCGGAGTGTTTTCAGGTGTCTTCTCCGTACCGCAAGCCGAAAAGGACAGTAACATTATAATCAACATCAACGAAATCAGACTTTTCATACATTTCCTCCTGCAAATTTTTTATATTATAACATAATAAAAACCGCTTTGCAAGTGAATTAATAAAAGGCGCAAAACTGCGCCTTAATTGTACTTTTCACGCCACTCCTTCTGAACGATAAGCGAATTTTCGTGATACTCTTTATAAGTTATAAGGTTAAACTTTTCCTTAATTTCTGTCATAGGTATTTCTTTTGAAGAAATAGTAAACACGTTTTCTTCAGAAAGCGTTTTAATTTCAACCTTATCACCGTAAAAATTACGTATTTCGGGAATTTTATGATATTGGTTATCAATATGGAAAATTTCCATATCCAAATCAATGTCGGCAATGCAAACATCGTCCCACACTGCAGATTCACTGACAACTCTGCCAACGGGGTCAATAACGCGCGCATGGCTTGTGCGCACGCAGGAAATTACCCAATACATATAAATTACGGCGTAAGCATCAAGAAGATTTCCGCCATCGTAGGCGGCAGTCCATATAACTGCTTTGGCGCCTTTTTCTGCTAACTTCTGCCATAATGGGCGGAAGCCGATATCAAAGCAGGTAGCAATTCCTATTTTGCCGAATTCAGTATCAATCACAAAGGGCTCCGTACCGGGAACAACCTTGCTTTTTAATGATTCATTATCAACGGTGTGCATTTTACGGTATTTACCCAAAACTTCGCCGTTTTTGTTAATAACAACGGTAGTATTATAATAGAATCCCTCAAAGCTTTCATTTGGCTCATAGAGATTAAAAATAATATAACTGTTTATTTCCTTTGCCGCATTTTGCATTTGGCTGACGGCAGTAGGATAAAATTCATCACGTGTTAAAGGCTCATTTTTTGCATACATCCTTAAAAGCATTTCGGGAAAAATTACAAAATCAGGTTTTTGACTTTTAAGAGTATTGCATTTTGCCTTGTACCAATCAAGCATTTCGCTCTGCGTTTTGCCGTAAAAACGTGATTCATTTGCGGCTATTGAAATTACTTTCATTTGTTAGCCTCCAAATGCATCAAGAATATCATTATACTTCTTTAAAAGTACGTTAACATCGGGATAAAGCTCTCTGATTTCAGGGCGCCAGGGTGATTCCCATTCAAGAGAAAGATACCCGTCAAAATTCATTGCTTTAAGCTCGGAAATTACCTCATCAAAAGCCATTATACCTACGCCTAAATCAGTATGCACATATTGGCACATATTCATATCTTCGGGAGGTACTGCATCTTTAAAGTGGATATGCACAATTTTATCGCCTAAATATGCTATTGTATCATAAATATCCTCTTTATACTCAATTGAATGTAAAACGTCCCAAATAATTTTTAAATTGGGCATATTTACACCGTCAAGCACTTCTTTACAAAGCTTACCCGTTGAAAGCTCAGAATGTGTTTCAAGCCAGATTTCCACGTTTTTATTTTTTGCATACTCGCAAAGCTTTTTTATGCCTTTAACTATACCGTCAATATCGCTTATAAGCTCATTTTGAAATTCCTGCGGACTCTCCCCTGCAAAAACGCGCACACCTTTTACGTTAAGGTTTTTTGCAAGGTCAATATATTTATACGCATTTTCAGAAATTTCTTCATTTCTTACAAAAATACTTGCGGCAATATCAGTAATTTCTACCTTTGCATTTTCAAACAATTCCTTTTTGCCGAAAAAATTATCAATATTTTTGTCGTCAACACGCAATTCAACAGAAAGATTATTGTTTTTTGCCAATTCAATAATCTCTTGTACGTTATAATTGATGCAACACAAGGTGCTGAAAGCTCTTTTCATTTTAAATTCTCCTAACTGTGCTTCGTCATTCTTTTGGCTTGTTCATAAGGTATTTCATATATAAGGGGTTTATTATTTTTAAAATTGACTACATCCTCTGCTATTCTATAGCCGATAACACTTCTGTAATCGTAGGTAGGGCCTGCTTTATGGGGAATAAGATATACGTTTTTCATCTGTCTTAAAGGACTTTCTGCCGCTAATGGCTCCATTGCATATACGTCAAGCACTGCATTTATTCTATTTCTTTTTAACTCATTTGTCAATGCTTCTTCATCAATAATTGCGCCACGCGACGTATTTACAAACAACGCGCCGTCCTTCATCATCTGAAATTGCTCTTTTCCCATAAAATTTTTGTTATTCTCATTTAAAGCAAGATGCACCGAAACAATATCAGACGTTTTCAAAAGGTCTTCTAAATCCGTTTGCGTGCCGTTAACCTCTTTTAAAAATTTTTCATCTACTTTATATGTATCATAGACTTTAATTTTTACGTTGAAGGGTTTAAGATATTCCATCAGTTTTTTCGCAACCGCGCCAACGCCGATAATGCCTACCGTTTTATATAACAGACCTCGTGTTTTAAATGGACTTTTCCAGAAATCGCCGTGCATTGAATAAACGTCGTCAGGGATATATCTTAACCCCGTTAAAATGTACGAAAGCGCGCCTTCTGCGGTGGATTCGGCATACATAACATTGCCGCTTACCACTTTTATGCCCATTTCATAAGCGGATTCATCTACGTAATCAGCAACGCTTCCGCCTGTGTGCGCAAGCATTTTAAGCTTATTTTCCTTATTATAAAAGCCTGCGCTTTTAAGTGAAGGTGTGCCCCACCCCGTAATTAATATGTCTTTGTCTTTGCCATTTTCGTATAATTCTTCAGGACTGAAATTTACATTTTTATCATTATAAAAGACTTCAAAATTTTCTTCAAGAAGGTTTATTGTTTCTTTTGATATAAAACTATCAAAAATTTCGCCCTGCGGAATGGTTATTAAAGCCTTCAAAAAAATCACTCCAATATAATCTTTTTAGAAATATCTTTATATTTTACTGTTACAACGTTGTTTTCAAGCTTAATTTCAGGTTGAATTTCTTCCTTTTCGCCCGTTGTAAAATAAAATATCGTTGCAAAATAATAGGTGCCTTTATCTAATACATCGGTAATGTATGCAGGATATGCGCTTTGCGGCGCAAGAAGATGAAGCCCCGGCGTGTGAGTTTTGACTTCGTATTTAAAAGCTGTATCCGATACCGTATAAAGCTTTGAATAACTGTTTTTATAGCTATACGCAACGAAATTTTCTTTTACTTCACAAATACTGCCGTCATCATAGCTGCCTATAGAAAATCCGCCCTCAATTACCTTGTAATTATTATCAAGCACCACTTTGTGCGCGCGAACATGGAAACCGTCTTTTAAGGGTAACACGTAGGACGTTATTTCAGTATTCTTATCGTTATTAAACGGATTATGTTTTGAAATAAGAACGTCGTCTTTTATGCCCAAAGGTGTAAAACTGTAACGTTTTGATGCAACGGTGCTATCAGGAAATTCAAGACTGATAATATTATCCCACGCAGGAGCATCGCTTGAAGAAATTGAAAAGCCTGCACGTGAATTATATACAAATTTGTTGTAGTAACTCGCCATATCGTTATAACGCGGACGCCAGTCTTTCGAAAAATAATAACTGCAAATATTTTTATATAAAGTTATGCCTGAATTTTTAGTACCTTCAAGAAGCATATCAACGTTATCAAGCGGTGAATTTATCAAAAAATCACCTTTTTCGATGGGCATTTCACTTTCTTCCGCCTGCCAGAATGAATGATTTTGGGGAAGTGCAAGTGCAAGAAAGGTTTTTGCGCACCAGTACGCGCCGCCTGAAGACGTATAATTTTCAACAACCGCAGGTGAATCATATAAATATCCCGGAGGGAAAGTGTTATCTTCGTTTAAAATGGAATTTTCCATAAAATATGATACGTTTTTAATTAAAATCTTTCTTGCAAGACCGTAATTAACGTTACAATCAACCAAAGCGGCCGCGGCAAAGAATGCGCTTTGTGCAAAACGATATGCTAAAGACCTGCCAAACGGGCACGCCGCACCGTTTATATCAAATATATGGGTAAAATAATCAAAAAACATTTCGGTACGTTTTTTGTATTCTTCTGCCCTGTTTTCATCATAAAATCTTGTATTTTTCGACAAATAAATCCACAAAATCGGGTAAACGTGATGCGCCCACGCTAAATAATAATCAAAATTTCCAAAGGTGCCATCCTGATACCAACCGTCAGAAATATACATTTTATCAAGGACGGAAAAGCCGTCTGCCATAGCTTCATCAACATCACCACAAGGAATTCCTATCTTTTCCAACGCGATAATCGAAAGCATCGGAAACCAGAAATGATTATTTCGCCACGAATTTTTCAGGGCAAGCACCGCCCATTTTTTTATCCACGAGCCTAACTGCTTTTTTTCTTCTTCAGTATAAGGCTCCCATAAAACTTCAGGCGCAATATTTATTGCAAGGCAGTAGCCTGCAAATTCAGTTATCATTTGATTAGCATAAGAAAGTTCGTTTTTGTTTGCGGAAAAACGTGAAAAACAGATTGGTGAATTTTCATTACTGCCTTCAAGGATAATTGCTCTTAACGCTTTTGTCAGAAGTTTTTTCTCGCCCTGCACCGTTATATAATAGTCTTTTTCCTTTAATAAAGGCGCCATTCCCCATAAGGGGCGCAATAACTCCTCTAATTTTGAACATTCGATTGAAATATAGTCGATTACCGTGTATGGCTTGTTTCCTAAAATGTTGTTTATTGCTTTTTCAAGCATCGGTACGCACGTTTTTTCGGCAACCGATATAAGATATTCCTTGTCCGTCATAATAGCACCTCTTTTTATATTTTATTTAATTATAACGTTTTTTAGTGGTATTTTCTTATTATTCTCTTTAAAAAAAGTTGCAATTTCTTATATTTACATATATAATATCTTTCAGGTGATAAAAATGAATTCAATAACAAAATTCAGCCGTGATATGCTTAACGGCAGACTTTTAAAAATTAATAAAAAAAATAAACAGACTTCTTTTGAATATCATTGGCACGATTACTACGAAATAATATTGTACCTTAACTGTCAGGGGCAATGTATTATAAACGATCATGCTTACCCTATAGACAAAAACTGTTTATTTCTCGTCACACCTAAGGATTTTCACGAAATACGAACTATAGATAAAGACGATGCAATTTCTATTAATTTATCCTTTTCTGAGCAGATTGTAGAAAGCGGATTATTACCAACACTGGCACCCGTTTATATTGACGGCGTAAACGAACAACTTATAAATGATTTTTTAAGATTATTACATTGTTTTAATTCAAGTGACAAGCACAAAGATATTTATTTAAAAAATTTATTTAATTGCATTCTCATAGATATTTACAAAGAAGGGCAAATTATTGATGAAAACGTAGTATTTTTGAACCCATTAATACAAAAAGCAATAACCTACGTAATAACCGATCCTGAAAAAAAGTTCAACGTGCAGACGCTTTCAAAATTTTTAGGCGTAAATGCCGATTATTTTTCCCACTTATTTAAAAATGAAACGGGAATTACTTTCACAAAATATTTAAACCAGATACGTATCGAACACGCAAAACGATTGCTTGAAAATACCGATTTATCGGTTCTTGAAATATCTTATGAAGCAGGTTTTAATACGCCTACCCATTTTTATAAAACCTTTAAAGCCCAAACCAACGTTTCACCCAAAGAATATAAAAAAAATAAGAGGTAACGATTTGTTACCTCTTATCAATTTTTTTAATTAAGCTGCAGGTGCTTCTTCTGCAGGAGCAGGTGTAGCAACCTTTGACTGGAAGTTTACAAATTCATAACCTTCGGTATTGATAACACCAAAGCTAAGTTCTGTAACTTCGATTGTCTGGGGCATATAGCCTGTAACAACATACTTAAGGCAAATACCGGTTGAACCAAATGATTCATCAACATACATGTTGATCTCCATGGGACCGCTCTTGAAATAGTAAACTGTACACTCCTTACCTGCAACAGTTTCAGTACCCTTGTTTTCAAGCTGATCCTTTGCATAGTTCATATGAACGCTGAAAACGCTTTTGGGCTGATTTTCAATAGCAGATGTGCTGCTGAAGCACTGTGATGAACCAACACTAAATGATTCACCGCCATCTTCACTGTTAAGAACAACGCTGGAGTAACCAACTTCTACATAGTTTGTAGCATCTTTCTTCTCAACATACTGGTTGTTTTCATCGAGAACCATTTCACCGGGCTTTGTAACAGTATAAGCAACATAATAGTTGTTCATCTGTTCAGCATTGATATCAACTGTGTTTGCCTTAGGTGTAGGTCTTGGTGTAGCCTGAGTATCGTCTGCAGGATCTTGGCCGCATGCAGTAAAAGCAAAAAGCATAACAGCAACAAGTGCAAAAACAATAAACTTTACAAAATGTTTCATAGTAATCCTCCTAAAAAATTTATAAAATTACTTACATATGCAATTATATAGGCTTTTGGGTACTTTGTCAACACTTCTTTTAAAAGTCTAAAAAAAATTAAAAATTTCTTAACTTTTAGCCTTTTCTGAAGCCTTGTACGCTCACTTCGCCGCACTTAAGAACGATTTTTTCATCAATAATTAATCCAAAATTATCATCGATTCCGGTAACTGTACCCGAATGTTCCCCGTCTTTTATGTAAGTGACTTTTCTTCCTTTAAGATAATTTCTGTTGCGATATTCATCAATATAACTTTTGCCATTATATATTTCAAAAAAGTTATTTATTATAGCGCTTAAAAATTCATTGGCAATGCCGTTATCTTCTTCAAACAGATATCCTGCAATATTTTTTATGCTTTCATCAATCCCATTATAGGGTTTAAAAAGATTAACACCAACACCAAGAACTGCACCAATTAATTTATTCCCCTCAAAAACGCCCTCTGTTAAAATACCGCAAACTTTTAGATCGTCAAGGTAGATATCGTTGACCCATTTTATCATTGACTTTTTGTTTGTAACTTTATCAACGGCTTTTGCAACAGCAACTGCCGCCATAGTGGTAACCAATGTAACGTCATCAAATTCAGGCTTGAGAAAAAGACTCATATAAAGCCCGTTCTTTTCCGAAACAAATGTTCTTCCCAAACGTCCTCTGCCTGCCGTTTGCCTTTTGGCAACAACAAGGGCGCCTTCTTTTTTTAAAGAAGCCTGTTTTTTTAAAAAGGTGTTGGTGGAATCTGTTTCCTCCAACACCAAAACATCAGTTAAACCGGTTAAAATTTTTATTTTATTTTCCGAAAACATATTACTGAATCTTATCGGCTATCATTTTAAGTAACGATGAGTCGATCTCCTCAACCTTACCTTCATCTACAAGGCGCGCATTTTCAGGTTTAATGGGAAGTTCGCAATAAGCAGGAATATCAAAGTTTTTAGCAATATCCTCAGCCTTTGTTTCTCCGAAAACATAATGTTTCTTATCGCAGTTATCGCAAACGAAATATGCCATATTTTCAACAATGCCTATAACGGGAACATCCATCATTTTTGCCATTTTAACTGCCTTTTCAACGATCATTGAAACAAGTTCCTGGGGCGATGTAACAATAACTATTCCGTCAATGGGAAGTGACTGGAAAACGGTTAGAGGAACATCACCTGTTCCCGGAGGCATATCAACAAACATATAATCAACGTTATCCCAGATAACGTCGGTCCAAAACTGTTTTACAGCCCCTGCAATAACGGGACCGCGCCATACAACGGGATCTGTTTCATTTTCAAGCATAAGGTTAATTGACATAATATCAATACCCGTATCTGTTTTAGCGGGAATAATACCATCTTCTGTGCCCATTGCCTTCTCATGAATTCCAAAAGCCTTGGGAATAGAAGGTCCTGTAATATCAGCGTCAAGAACTGCACTGTGGAAACCGCGCTTATTCATTTCGCAGGCCAAAAGTGAAGTAACAAAAGATTTACCTACACCGCCTTTACCTGAAACAACGCCGATAACCTTTTTGATCTTACTTAATTTATGTGCTTCTTCAATAAAACTTTCCTTATTTTTACTTGCACAGTTTGATGAGCAAGTTGAACAGTTATGTGTGCAACCCAAAATAATCACCTTCTAAAAAATTTATCCTATTTAGTATAGCACTATTTTGAAAGTTTATCAACCGATTTTACTGTTTAATGAAGAAATAAACTTTTTCTTTCTCTAAGGTAAAAGTATCACCTGAAAGGTCGTTCATTCTATCGCGCCAAGTACCTTTAAGTTTAAGTTCATAAGGCGCATCACTTAAATTAGAAACAACAAGATATTTTTCTTCATTAACAAACATTGATGCATAAATTTTTTCTTCTAAAGGAGAAAGAATATCCTCACATTCCCTTAATTCAATATAGGCAAGGGAATTTTCTTCCACCATAGGCGCATAAAGTTTTTGGTATTTTGCCCATATATCGAACTCGTTGGGATCATCGGGAATCGGCGACCATAAACTGTAAACGTAAGGTCCATCAGGATGCTCGTCCATATATTTTTCAACTGCACGATAGAATTCCTGCTCTCCTCCGCCATAATATGTTACGCCTTCAACGTTGCCGTTTTTGCCGCGAAGAGGTCTGCCGATTTTAAGAAGAGGAAACTGCATAAAGGGAACTGTGTATGCCATATATGTATCCATCGTTGCGTCAATATAGCGCCTATCAAGGCAAGGCACAATATACTGATGCCACTCTTTGCCTAAACCGGGAGTAAAATGATCAACGCACTCACCTACCCAAACGTAATCATAAATTTTATCTTTACAAGGCGGCGGATTATTACAATCACAATGAACCTTATAAATTTTTCCGCGCTTTTTTAATTCAGAATATATTTGGCACAAAACATCTTCAACGTGGGGGTCATACCAATCTTCAAACTTGTCGCCCCTATCATAGCCAATATCATTAAAAAGACCGTCAAAATCATAGTCATCCAATATGCCTAAGCAATGAGGAATTATAAAATCACGCCAAGAGGCAGAACTGTGGCTTGCCTTACGATATTTAAAAAAGTGGCTTATCAGTTGTTCTTTGCTTTTGGAATATTCTTCTTTATAATCAGGATCAGTTTCCTGAAAAAAGCCCGATGAGGCGTAGGCAATTACTTTAATACCATTTTCGTGGCATAAGTTAATAAAGGCTTTCATACCTTCAGGGTCAACTGCGTGGAATTTATCTGCACCGTGGAATCTTACGGGATCATTCCATTCCTCATGAAGTTGAATAAGTTTAACACCGCTTTCAGCCATTTTCTTAATTAACTTGCGATCATATTCAGTTGGCATTGCCGAAATTTTTTCAGGATAATCGCCAAGATTATATACCGCCTGCCCGAAAAGATAATCACGTACGCGAATTCTTCTAAAATATTTTTTATTGCCTTTTTCGACACTTGTTATATTATCAATTCTTGCTTATTGATTCATATTAACCACTCCTTTCTTATATTATATCAATTAAAATTTGCTTTTCAAATTGCATTTTTTAATTAAAACATTGCATTTTTACACAAAAAACTAACCCCGATAAATCAGGGTTAGTATTCTTAAATCATATCTGCTTTTTTTAATTCATCAACATATCTTTTTAAAGCATCTTGCCAAGAAGGTAAACGGTTAAAACCGTTTTCTTCAAGTTTATCCTTACTCATTCGGGAGTTAAATGGACGTTTTGCTTTTGCAGGATATTGATCACTTGTAATATAATTGATTTTTGTATTTTTATTGCCGAGTTTCATTATTTCCTCAGCAAACTCTGCCCAAGAGCAGATGCCTTCATTGGTTGCGTGATAAATGCCGTATTTATCACTTTGAATCATATCGCAAAGAAGTATGGCAAGATCGAAAGTATAAGTTGGTGAACCGATCTGATCGGAAACAACGTTAAGTTCTTCCTTTTCATCGCCCAATCGAAGCATTGTTTTAACAAAGTTTTTGCCGTTAATGCCAAATACCCATGAAATGCGAACTATAAAGTATTTTTCAAGAAGTTTTGTTACCTCGTCTTCACCTAACGACTTTGTTTCGCCGTAAACTGACTGAGGTGCTTTTTCTCTGTCAGGCTCATAAAACTCTGTGCCCGTACCTTCAAAAACGTAGTCGGTACTTATATAGATCATTTTGGCATCAAGTTTTTTGGCAGCAAGTGCAACATTTCTCGTTCCGATAACGTTTACATTGTAGCAAAGTTCTTTATCGTCTTCGGCTTTGTCAACTGCCGTATATGCGGCGCAATGAATGATCGCATCAGGCGAATAACTTTCGATGCCGTTCATAACTGCATTTTCATCAGTAAGATCAAAATCGTCAATATCAACGCCCTTTGCTTCAATATTAAGTTCACTAAGACGTTTAACTACGTCATATCCAAGTTGACCTTTTACACCGGTAACAAGAACTTTCATTTATTTACCTCTTTGAGTACATTCTTTCATAATAGTTCTGATAGTCGCCCTTCAAGATATTCTCCCACCAGGACTTGTTATCAAGATACCACTTAACTGTCTTTTTAATACCATCATCAAACTTCGTAGCAGGAAGCCATCCAAGTTCGGAGTGGATCTTTGTAGGATCGATTGCATAGCGCATATCGTGACCGGGACGATCTGTAACGTATGTAATAAGACTTTCAGGCTTATCAAGTTCCTTAAGAATAGTCTTTACAACCTGAAGGTTTGTTCTTTCATTATGACCACCGATATTGTAAACTTCGCCTTCTCTGCCCTTGCGGATAACAAGATCGATAGCAGAACAGTGATCTTCAACGTAAAGCCAATCACGAACGTTTTCACCTTTTCCGTAAACGGGAAGATTTTCATCGTTTAATGCTCTTGAAATGATCAAAGGAATAAGTTTTTCGGGGAAATGATAAGGTCCATAGTTGTTTGAACAACGTGTAATTGATACGGGAAGTTTAAAAGTACGATGATATGCAAGTACTAAAAGATCGGCAGAAGCCTTACTTGCTGAATAGGGACTTGAAGTGTGAATAGGTGTATCTTCAGTAAAGAAAAGTTCAGGTCTGTCTAAGGGAAGATCGCCATAAACTTCATCAGTTGAAACCTGGTGATAACGCTTAATACCATACTTACGGCAAGCATCCATAAGAACTTGTGTGCCCATAATGTTAGTGCGTAAGAAAACTTCGGGATTTTCAATAGATCTGTCAACGTGACTTTCTGCCGCAAAGTTTACGATGATATCAGGCTTTTCTTCTTCAAAAAGTTTATTTACGCACTCACGGTCAGCAATATCGCCTTTAACGAAGCGGAAGTTAGGATTCTTCATGGCTTCATCAAGAGTAGCAAGATTACCTGCATAGGTAAGTGCATCAAGACAGATTATTCTGTCTTCCGGATGATTTTTTAACTGAAAGTAAACAAAATTACTGCCGATAAATCCGGCACCGCCTGTAACAATTATAGTCATTTTTTATTCTCCTTTAAAAACAAAATTACAGTCGCTATCCTTAAGTAAAGGTGCGTTCTTATCTTTATCCGATACTATGGGATCTGTTATACCCCACTCTACACCGATTTCAGGATCATCGAATCTGATTGAGCGATCACATTCCTTACTGTAGAAGTTATCGCATTTATATACAAACTGAACATTGTCAGTAAGTGTAACAAAGCCATGTGCAAATCCCTTTGGTATAAAGAACTGACGTTTATTATCCTCAGAAAGTTCAACACTTATCCATTTAAGGTAAGTAGGTGAATTTTTACGAAGATCAACTGCCACATCAAGCACCGCGCCCTTTACAACACGAACAATTTTTGACTGTGCCATGGGATCCATCTGAAAATGAAGCCCTCTTAACGTGCCTTTTTTCGCCGTAAAACTTTCATTGTCCTGCACAAAATCAACGTTTATGCCAAGTTCTTCGTATTTCTTTTTGGACCAACTTTCCATAAACCAGCCACGATGGTCGCTGAACACGTCAGGCTCGATAATTATTGCACCATCAAGTTCTGTTTTGATTGCATTCATTGCAATTTCCTCCAAACTAAATCATACATATTAATTTTACTACATTTAATCTTTTTTTGCAAGCATTAAATAAAACAATAATTGGTATCCCATGCAGGAATATACGGTAAATGTCTTAAAAGCACCCTATATTCGGGATTTATTTCATGGACCAATAGCGGAATTTTGAAAATATCTTCGCTTCTGTGATAAGCAGATATGAGCATTTTCGGTTTTTTTGATATAGCATTTGCCGCGCCTTTTATCGCCTGGGCCTCCTGACCTTCAACATCCATCTTTATGAAAGTAAAATCAGTATTAAGATCATCTATACTTGTTGCCTGAATCTCATTTTCGCCGCCAACACGGGAATTTCTTCCCCCGGAAGTTGAAAATGAAATCATTTCGCTTTTTGAACTTATTGCCTTATTTACTAAAACAACGTTTTCTAAGTTTTCCGTATTTTTAATAAGTTTTCTGAAATTCTTTATATCAGGTTCAACAGCAGTTATATTTTTCCACATGTTTACACGATTTACAAAATCAAGAACCGTGTCGCCATTATACGCACCTAAATCAAGATAACTTTCGTTTTGGGAAAAATCAAACAATGACATCATTTCGTCCTGTGTTGTTTGACAGTTTATCAAGTGTGATATTTTGCCGTCAAGTTTATATAAAATCACTTCTTCAAAAACTTTTTTTGATTGCTCATCAGCCAGTAAAGAATAAACCTTTTCTATTTCCGCCTTATGATCTTTTGCAAAATCAAGAGTAAAAACATCGTCACCAACAACGGGGACTTCGGGCGCATAAACTTCGCAATCAAGAGAAAGAATGTTATCAATTACTTCTTTTCTCTGTGTACCGAAAGATACAAGGGCGATCATATTGGGAAATTTTTCTTTAGTTTCCCTAAAGGTCATCACCCTATGCCCCATAAATGACTGTCCGCGAACAAAATCATCGCTTGCAAAAAAACCCGAAACTTTGATTCCATACTTATTAAGTTGTTTCATCATTATCTCTGCACCGTTGCCCATACCGTAAAGTACGATAGGTTTTTCAGTGCTTGCTAAAATCTGCCAGATATCAGTCATAAAAAAATCTTAATCTCATTATACAATATTTTTTGCCCATGAGCCATTTTTTACAAATATGAAGCCTAAAATACATTTAAACAATGCAAGTCCCTGACCGATAGCGTACAAAGGCAAAATCGGAAGTGTTGTAAACTGACTTAATATAAATATTATCGGTAAAATAACAGCCCATACAAATCCGCAGTCAAAAAGGAATGTAATAAATGCTTTTCCGCCTGAACGCAAAGTAAAATAAGTTGCGTGGGCAAAAGCATCAATGGGCATCATAACAGCAGTAATACGCATAAGTCCCGTTGCAAGGGAGCGTATTTCATCGGTAGTTTCATATATCTGCGGAATAAAACCTGCACACACAAAATAAATAGAACCAAACACAATGCTTACCATAACCGAGAACGTTATAAGTTTATAACTTGTTTCGTATGCTTCTTGAGTTTTGCCTGCACCGAGGATCTGCCCAAGCATAATTCCGATTGCTGCACCCGTTGCGATGAAAGCAACAGAGAACACGTTAAAAAACGTAGTTGCAATATTATTAGCGGCAACAACATCAAGACCGCGAACTGAATATCTCTGTGCAAGAATAGCCATGCCCGAAGCCCAAAGTGTTTCATTGAGCATAAGCGGTACACCTTTTTTGGCTATCTGCTTAATAAGAGATCCCGGAACGTAAAGACTTTTATAAGCACCGATAATAAAGGGATTCTCGCTTTTATGATGAACTGTCCATGCCGCAACGAATATAAGTTCAACAAAACGGGAAACAGCCGTTGCTATTGCTGCACCTGTTACGCCAAGACGCGGTGCACCGAAATTTCCAAAAATAAGAACATAGTTAAGACAAAGATTTACAACAACTGCCACAATACCTGCATACATGGGAATTTTAGGCTTACCAAGTTCCCTTAACGTACTTGCATAAGCCTGAACAAGTGATGCTGGAATAAGTCCGATAAGCATTACGTTAAGATATTCACGGGCATATTTTAAGGTCATTGCCGCATCTTCAACACTTCCGTCACCGGAGAGATATGCATTAATTAACGGCTCACCAAGAAATATGAAAAGTGCAATGCCCAAAACAGCAATAATTGAGCAGGAGATCATTTTGAATCTAAAGGTGTGCCTTATACCCTCATGATCTTTTTTTCCTGCATACTGCGCACCGAAAATACCGGCACCTGATACTGCGCCGAATATACAAAGATTAAATACGAATATTAACTGGTTGGCTACCGAAACACCTGACATTTCAACGGTGCCCAATCTTCCAACCATAATATTATCAAGCATATTTACAAACTGCATAATTCCGTTCTGAATCGCGATCGGAAGCATCAATTTTATTATGCTTTTATAGAAATCTTTTGTGCCAAAAAGCTTTTTAAACATCAAACTACCCCATTATAATTATTGTGTATACGTATTATTACATAGGTTTAAAAAAATGTCAACGATATAAAAAACATCTATTCCTCTTTTGTTTTAGTTTCGTTTAAAATGTAAATGAAACATATATAAAATACATATTGACTTTTAAAATTCATTAGTGTATCATAATTATGATAAAGTTAATTTTGCAATGTTTATGTTTAAAATTGCAATTCAAATTACCGTTTTTCTTTGATATAATTGTTCATAAGGAGGTGTTTTTTGTATGAACAATCTTAAAATTGGTTTTTCAAGAGTAAATATCAACCCAATGATGGGCATTGATATAAACGGATACTTTGTTGTACGCAAGGCCGACGGTATTTTAGACGACCTTGAATTAAATGTAATTGCCTTTGAATGTGGAGATAAGCGCGCAATTATGCTCTCTGCTGATCTTTGTGATTTAAGGCGCGGTATTTATCACCCCATACGCGATGCTATTTGTGAAAAAACGGGTGTTGATAAAGGCATGATCTTTATTTCAGCAACCCACACTCACACAGGTCCCACAACTAACCCAGTTAAAGTAGAAAAAGAATCTTTGGAAGAAGAATATACTTCTTTCTTAGTTAAGCGCGCCAGTGATGCGGCTCTTTTTGCAATAAAAGATCTTAAACCTGCAAAAATGGGATACGGTGTTTCCGAGGCAAAGAACGTTGCCTTTGTAAGACGATTCCGTATGAAAGACGGAAGCATTAAAACAAACCCCGGTGTTGATAATCCCGATATAGTTTCTCCCGTTGGTGACGTTGACGAAAGAGTAAGCGTACTTCGCTTTGACAGAGAAAATGCAGAAACCATCGTTCTTGTAAACTTTGCAAATCATCCCGACGTTGTTGGCGGTTGCAAGATTTCTGCCGACTGGCCCGGATTTTTAAGAAGAACTGTTGAAAAAGCAGTTGATAACACAAAATGCTTATTCTTTAACGGTGCAGAAGGCGATGTGAACCATGTAAACGTTCATCCCCGCGGTGGCGATCTTAACGGCATGTTTATGGATTTTGACGACGTTTCAAGGGGATACGAGCACGCAAAGCATATCGGTTACGTTATTGCAGGCGCAGTAATGCAAACATATCTTAAAGTTAAATACGTCGACGTTGATTCAATAGACGGAATGATAAAATCAATTAACGTTCCCTCAAACAGACCTGATCCTAAAGATCTGCCACTTGCAAAGAAGTATAATGAATTACATATTCAAGGCAGGGACGACGAAATACCTTATAAAGCAATGATGCTCACCACAGTAGTTGCAGAAGCGGCGCGTATGGTACGCCTGGAAAACGGTCCTGATTATTTTGAAACAAACCTTTCAGGTTTAAGAATAGGTCCCGTTGCTTTTGTTGGCATTGCAGGTGAACCTTTTACCGGTATTGGCAGAGGTATAAAAGATACTGAAGGTTATGAACTTATTTTGCCCTGCTGCCTTACAAACGGTGACGAAGGCTATTTCCCCATGCAAGAAGCCTATGATGAGGGCGGTTATGAAGCAAGAAGTTCCATTTTTAAGGCAGGCGTTGCAGAACTTCTTATTTTAGAAGGCAAAAAACTTCTTGGAGAGATAAATAAATGAAAGCAATAATTAACGCAACGATCGTTCTTCGCGATCATTATATACCAAACGGTGTTATAATTATTGATGACGGCATTATAAAAGATTTTGGTGAGTCACGCAAGTTAAGTGTTCCCGAAAATGCCCAAATCATTGATGCAAAAGGTCTTTACGTTGGCCCCGGTTTTATTGATATTCATACTCATTCAGATGGCTATGTATTTTTCCAGGACGAGCCTGAAAGAGCAAGCCAACATCATTTAAAGCATGGCACTACAACTCTTTTTCCTGCCCTTTATTACAGCATGGATACAAAGGGTTACGTTGAAGCAATAAGAAAACTTCGCAACGCTATGAAAAAGCCTGAATGTAGAAATATTGGCGGTCTTTATATGGAAGGCCCTTATCTTAATACAAAATTCGGATGTGACAGAGAATCAAATCCTTGGAAAGGCCCCGTTGATAAAGAAAAACATATGCCCATAATTGAGGAAGCATATGATATTGCCCGCGTTTGGGCATTGGCTCCCGAAAGAGAAAACATCATTGATTTTGTTCTTGACGTTAAAGAAAAAAATCCCGATGCAATTTTTTCCGTTGCCCACAGTGAGGCTTCACCTTATGATATTGAGGCAATTATGCCTTACGGTCTTAAAATAGGCACTCATCACACCAACGCAACAGGTGACAGACCTATGTATCCTGAATGTCGCGGTGTATGTGTTGATGAAACTGTAAACTATAACAGAGAGATCTATGCAGAACTTATCTGTGACAGTCGCGGTATCCACGTTGACCCCTATATGTTAAGGCTTGTTCGCAGAATCAAGGGTGACGACAGAATAATTCTTATTTCTGATGCCTATGCTTGTGACGGTCCTATTCCTCCGGGATATGATGATGTTGACGATATTAATTTTGATTTCATGGGCGAGATCGCAGGCTCAAAAATGACCCTTGATATTGCCTGCCGTAACATGATGAAACATACAGGTGCATCTATCGTCGACGTATTTAAGTTTGCTTCCCTTAACCCCGCAACTTGCGTAGGGCTTAAAGACCGAGGCGAAATTGCAAAGAGCAAACGCGCCGACCTTGTATTTGTTGATCATTTTATGAAAGTTGATAAAGTACTTTTTGAAGGTGAGGAAGTAAAATGAAAGAATATTTAATACAACATACAAATATTGTTGATTGGAGCAAAATTCCCGTTATTGAAATCAACGAGTTTTATGGTAACAAAGCAGAAGAGATAACTGCCACTGCGCAGATCGCTTATAATGATGAAGCATTACTTATTCATTTAAGCACCAAAGAGCCAAATTACCGCAAGGTTGAAACAGAAACTCTCGGTATGCCTTGTGAGGACAGTTGTCTTGAATTTTTCTTTAGTCCCATTAATGGTGATAAAAGATATTTTAATATTGAGTTTAATGCAAACGCTTGTATGTTCCTTGGCATGGGAAGTTCCGTTGATGATCTTACAAGATTGACTTTCGTTGATGAAGAACTGTTCCATCCCGAAATTAAAGAATCTGACTGTGGCTGGGAAATAACCTACAGCATCCCCTATTCTTTTATTAAAAGATTCTTTAAAGATTTCAAGGCAGAAAAAGGTCAATATATTATGGCAAACTGCTACAAATGTTCCGATAAAGGTAAAATACAACACTATATAACATGGAATCCCATCGTTAAGTTACCCCGTTCATCTTTCCACAATCCCGATTGCTTCGGCAAAATGATTTTCGATTAATTTAAAATATTTATATAAAGGAGATAAAAAAATGAAAGACATTATTATTGATCCCCCAACAAAGTTTGACTTTAAGTGCGGCGACTATGTGCCCTTCAAGGATCGTGAGGTTTGCGAGCGTCTTCGCAAAATAAGCGGCAAAGATCTTGAAAAGCATCCTAACCCAGATTTCAACATCAAAGTTATGATGAACCCCCATCCCGTACTTATTGCAACACTTTTTTCGCGTATTAAAGCTGCTTCAGAAGCAGGCAAAAAGTACACCATGATTTTAGGCAACCCTGAGCCTGAAACATATATCCCCCTTGCACAACTCATCAACTATTTCCAGGTTGACTGCTCAAAGCTTCACATCTTTGCAATGGACGAGTGGGCTGACGATATGGGTAACATCGCTCCTGAAACTTACGAAGCAGGTTTTGCACATTCAATGCTTAAATACTTCGTATATCAGATCGATCCCAAACTCCGCATGCCTCTTGAAAACGTTCATTATCCCACAAATGCTAATATCGGTCATTATTCAAAACTTATCACCGAAATTGGCGAAGGCGGCGCAGATATCTGCTCATCATCACCCGGATGGACAGGCCACATGGCTTTTATCGATCCCGTTGACGAGTTTATGACAGACAACATCGACGAGTGGCTTAATATGGAAGCACGCATTGTAACACTTCATCCTTTAACCGTTGCACAGAACTCACTTCACGGTGTATTCGGTCAGTCAGGTTACATTGCTTCTGTTCCTCCCAAGGCCGCAACGATCGGTCCCGTTGACGTTAAAAACGCAAGAGAACGTATTGAAGTTCATGCACTTTTAACCAACAACACATTCTCTTCATGGCAGAGAATGACATCACGCCTTGTTCTTCACGGACCCGTAACACCTGCAATTCCTTCATCAATGCTTCAAACAATGAAGACTCAGGTTTACGTTTCAGAAGAAATCGCCGCTCCTTTCGAGTGCTGGGAAAAGGTTGGATACTAAAAACATCAAAAAGAGTTCGAGTGTTCTCGAACTCTTTTTTATAAAATATAACAGGCATCCGCCAATACGGATGCCTGCTTTATTTTTGCTATTTAAAATGGATCGAATGGAAGATGAACATCTCCGTCGTCATCGTCTTCATAATTACTACTCTGGGTAAATACTGATAACTGCTTAAATTCAGTTATTTCAACTTCAGGCTGAAGGTACTCTTTCTTCAAGGGTATCACATCCAATCAAATTTATTTAAAAATATTATAACTGTTTATACTGTAAAAGTCAATACTTAACGTATGCCATATTTTTCAATGATGTAATCCATATCCTTATCACCTCTGCCTGAAAGGTTAATAAGAATAGAACCTCTGCCCATTTCTTTTGCAAGTTTCATGCCGTAAGCAACTGCGTGGGCACTTTCAATGGCGGGAATAATGCCTTCAAGACGAGAAAGTGTAAAGAAAGCATCGATGGTTTCATCATCGGTAACAACGTCATACTTAACTCTGCCAAGATCGTGCAAAAATGCGTGTTCAGGACCTGATGAAGGATAATCAAGACCGCTTGCAACTGAATATACGGGAGCAGGCTCACCGTTTTCATCTTTAAGCATAATGGAATTAAAGCCATGCATAATGCCTTCTGTTCCATACTTAAGGCTTGCTGCGTGATCGCCTAACTTTTCGCCTCTGCCTAAAGGCTCAACACCGTAAATATCAACGGGATCATTTAAAAATCCTGAGAACATGCCCATTGCATTGGAACCGCCGCCTACGCAAGCAACAACTGCATCGGGAAGTTCGCCCGTCATTTCTATAAACTGTTCTCTGGCTTCAATACCTACAACGCTTTGGAAGTCGCGCACCATCATTGGGAAAGGATGAGGACCTAAAACCGAACCAATGCAGTAGATTGCATCTTTATATTCTTTACAATATGCTTCAAATGCGGCATCAACCGCTTCTTTAAGTGTTTGAAGACCGTGTGTAACCTCAACAACGTTTGCGCGTAAAATCTTCATTCTTGCAACGTTAGGTGCCTGCTTTTTAATATCAACCGAGCCCATATAAATATCGCATTCAAGACCGAAATATGCCGCTGCAGTTGCAAGTGCAACACCGTGCTGACCTGCGCCCGTTTCAGCAATAACCTTTTTCTTGCCCATAAACTTTGCTAAAAGTGCCTCACCCATACAATGGTTAAGTTTATGTGCGCCGGTGTGGTTCAAGTCTTCACGCTTAACGTAAAGTTGAACATTACCTAATGATGCTGAAAGACGGTCAAGATGTGAGATGGGAGTAGGTCTGCCCTGGAAATCCTTGCGGATTCTTCTTAATTCACTGATGAATTTTGCAGATTTACAAATAGTGAAGTAAGATTCTGTTATCTCCTCCATCGCTTTTTTTAGTTCATCGGAAACGTATGCTCCGCCATATTTGCCAAAAAATCCGTTTTTATCGGGATAATGTTTAAAATAAGTATCAAAATCTATTTCATTAAATTTCATAATAATTTCCTCCAAATTTATTTTATGCTAATTATTTGAAATTTCGCCATCGTTTTGTTAATAACATTTTCATCACCATAAAAAAAGCCCTATCCCACTATAATATGGGACAGGACATAAATTTCGTTCCTGCGGTGCCACCCAAATTGAATTACTTCCGCCTTAATACATACGTTAATATGTTTCGCACTGTAACGGGTGCGTCCCGTCAGCTACTACTAACCTAAAAAGGTTTTCGGCTGCCCTCATAAGTCCATTCATTTAAAACGCCCCTATTGCCTTGCACCAATCGGCAACTCTCTGAAAGGATTGTTAAAAACTACTATTCTTAATCGCAGGTTTTATTATTTAATGTGATTTTATCACAGATTTCTATATTGTCAAGCACTTTTTTAAAAATTCACTTAACGCATCAAAATTGCCGTTAGGATATACCGAAATATCTTTATTTTCTTTATTTATGATACAGTCGGTTAAAAGAAAAACTTTTAATCCTAAAGTTTCGGCAATCATATCTTCCGAAACATCATTGCCTACCATTATACATTCTTCGGCTTTTAGATCCGTTCTTTTTAAAATATCTTTATAATATTCCGGGTTAGGTTTACAGTAAGAAGTATTTTCATAAGTTGTAACAAGTTCAAAATCTTCTTCCGAAAGTCCTGCCCATCTGATGCGATTTTCTGTTGCGATTTTAGGGAACAAAGGATTGGTTGCAAGAATTAATCTCACGTTCTTTTCTTTAAGCATTTCAATGATCTCTTTACTTTTTTCATTAAAACCGCAAACATCTTGTCCTTTGTTAAATTCATTTATGTAAAAATCATCAAAAACGGGCATATCCCCAAAAACTCTATCACCGAATATTTTTTCAAAGGCTTGCCAAAAAACTTCTTTATTTGTTTTTGAGCCGTCATTAAGCACCATCTGTTTAGTGCCTGCCCAAATGCTTTCAATAAGTTTATCAGGTTTATAGCCCAAGTACGCTACTTTTTGTGTCATGCCCTTAAAATATGCTTTTACAAAAATTTCCTGATCCATAGGAAGAAGTGTTCCGTCAAGATCAAATAGTACTGCTTTTATCATGTCATTCACCTAAAACACTAAATCCTTCGCCAAAAATCTTATGAACATCATTAATGATCATAAATGCTTTTTCATCTTGTGCTTTAATCGCACTTACAAGTTTAGGTAACTCCTTTGGGGTTACAGCACAAAACAAAATTTCTTTTTCCTTATCCAAATAAGTTCCCCGTGCCTTTATAGCCGTTACTCCGCGCTGAAAATTTTTTAAAATAACATCAGTTATTTTCTTATTTTCAGATGAAAAAATATATACCGACTTTGCATTATCACCAAGCACTAATATAAAATCCGAAATTTTCGAGGAAAGATATAATGCCGAAACCGAATAAATCATAACCGCAAGACTTTTAAACACAATCCCCGATAAGAAAACTATAATACAATCAATAAACAGCATTATTTTGGCAATACTTACATGAGGAAAAAACTTATTTAACATTAGTGACAAAAAATCACTTCCGCCTGTTGACGCACCTTGACGCACAACAAGCCCTATTCCAATACCAATAAGAACACTGCCTGCAATAAATGCTGAGAATATATCGCCCTCATATTGAGGAATATATGAAGTCACTTCTAAAAACACAGTCAACAAAATTATGCCAACAATGGTTTTTACAACGGAATTTTTACCTAAAAATTTAAATCCGAGAATAAACAAAAAGGCATTAATTATAATATTTGTGACCGATAAGGGGATATTGAACAGGTACTTTAAAACAGTACCTATACCGCTTACGCCACCGGTTGATAACTTTTGGGGCACAAGAAATACGTTTATTCCAAGTGCAAGCAAAAATGCACCCAATGTTATCAATATCCAGGAAACGCAAGTATTTTTCTTCATATAAATCTCCTTAAAAATTTATGTAAGCATTTCCTTTATCATATTAAATTCAACTTCATCCGAAGTTATTTTATTTTTATCCATAACGTGTGCTATAGCACCTGAGGCTTGTCCCGTACACACCATATTTCCCACAACTCGATATGATGCATGGGAATAAAAATCGCCATCGATATTTCTTCCTGACAACAAAAGATTCTTACACTCCGCCGCAATCAATGCGCCCATGGGAATATCATAAGGTAATACGTTTATATTATCCCCTTCAAATCCTTTTTTATTATTTTTTGATAAGGCATGAATATCTACCCAATAAGTCGCCGTGCATACGCTGTCTTTACGTTTTACACCGTTTATCATATCATTTACACAGACTTTATCTTTTGCCTTTATTCTTCTTCCTTCACGAACACCTAACATCTGCGGTGTACAAGCAAGCGTTATGTTTTTAAATGCACCACCGTATTTTCTTAATGCCTTAACAGTGTTGTAAACTTCTTTTCGTGCTTCAATCATGGCATTTGTTAAATCTTCGGCATTATCGAATCTGTATCCGTACTCATGATTAACGCTTAAATAAAACAAACTTTCATTGATCTTTGTTATATTTGCACATCCCATTGACGGCTCAACGCCAAGTTCTTTAAGGAGTCCGTTAAAAAGATTTCTGCTTTCCCAAAAATCTTTTTCAGGGGCGGATATCATTTTTTCAGCCTCGGCTTCATTAATACCGCTAACTACCGCAACCATACTCATAGGTTGTGTTTCGCCATTTTCGTTACCCACTTCAAAACTGCAACCTGCCATATATGCAACGTCACCATCACCGGTTGCATCAATAACTACATCAGGTAAAAAAGCCTTTTTACCTGATTTTGATGAAACTATAACCTTGGTTATTTTCCCATTTTCAACTTCAACATCGGTAACAAAGGCATTATATATAAGTTTTACGCCTGCACAAACACACATATCTTCCAAAATATATTTTTCCGCTTCATAAACGGGAACCCCATGTTCTTTTACTTCAACATTAACTCTATCGGAAAACTCTCTTATTATTCCGCCTTTTTTATTGGCATCATCAAGAATCACTCCGATAAGTGATGCCGTAAGTGTTCCGCCCAAGCAAGCATTCTTTTCTACAAGAACAACGTCACTTCCGCTTCTTGCCGCCGTTACTGCCGCCGCAACACCAGAAGGTCCGCCACCACAAACAAGAATCATAAAATTCACCGTCCATTTTTTATTTAAGAAAATTATAACCTTTAAAAACATCGAAGTCAAGTGAAATAAAAACCTGCAAAAATTTGCAGGTTTTCAGATTTCATTTAATTACAGCACATATCGTTCATTGCCGGCGGGAAGATAGGCAAATTAAAGAATTCATCGCATACCTCGCTGGCAAACTCCTCGCAGGGGGGAATTCTGCAGAAGCCGTAAGCAGGCACAAGCAATTCAACGTCAGCAACAATTTTAAGTATTACCGTTACACAAGCAGTAAGGTTGAAGGTATTTTCACCCATATAGCAACCTTGTACGCAGATTGCACTTACAATGTTATCCACTTCATATGGAATAATTGATTCGTCGGGAACAAAAAGCACAACGTCTTTGGGAATGGTAATAATTCCTCTGCCACTACCCTCTCTGCCGGAATTATCCTCAAAGATAATTTCAACGGGAATATCTACTTTTAAGCGCACCCTTGCAAAATTAGGGCGGTCACAAAGTCTTTCAACACAAAGTTCTCTTACTCTGCCTTTTGTAGACGTGGAACGGCAACTGATAAACGTAACCGGCGCTTCAAATTTTGTATTTCCCGGACAGATATCTGTCAGGCGGACGTTTATGTTTTCAATTTGTTCTTGTTGCATACAAGAATCGTAGATCTTTTTTACCTGGATGCACACTCTTTCAGTAAGCCCGTTTGTGCAATCGCCGTTGATTCTGCCCGGGCATACTTCATTTTCACTGTTTCTGTATGAATAAAACGACATATTATTTCCTCCTTCTTTAAAAATATACTTCTTTGGTACATTTATATTTTATGCGTGCTTTATTTAAAGGGTGATAAAATCTTTCAGCACATAACCCGTTGCCCCCATATAATTAACCTGATACCATTCTCCCGCAGAAGAAAGAATATTTACCGTTGCATTATTGGGAATTCTGCCAATAATTGATGCAGTAACGTTAGGTGCACTTCTTAAGTTCAAATTTGTACCGTTTGTATTTACCCTTCCCACTGATTGTTGTGTATCTGTGCATACACATAAGAAATTACCTGAAGAATAACCTTCAATGGCATTATATCTTACTCTCGCCCAACCGTTTTGAAGTTTCTCAAGTATTATTGCTTTTTCGCCTGCAGGAATTTGCCCGATAATGGGACTTCCCGTGTTAGGATTTTGACGGATATTAAGATTATCTCCATCATTTGTACATACACGCACATAAGTATTTATTTTAACATTCGGAATGTTTATAATTCTTTCGCCATTTCGTGTACAAAGATTTTTAAAAGGCAAGCCAAAATAAGTAGTAAGTCCTTTAGCAAGTGCCTCTGCAATGTTTTGTATGTTCGCTTTTATCCATTCAGCATCCTGAAGATTATCATGATACCCTATTTCCATTAAAACTGCAGGTGCTTTTGTTCTTCTCACCTCTGTAATAACGGTAGAAGGCACAGTATATACAAGATCAGGATCGGGATATATTGTTTTAAGACTGTCAACAAGATCCTGGGCGGCTTTTCTGCCTTCAACGCTTGTGGGATAATAATATGCCTGGATTCCCCTAAACTGACCTTCCCTGCCCTCAGGCGATGCGTTTGAGTGAAGTGCTAAATGCAAATCGTAATTTCCTTGATTAGACGTATTTATCGCATTTAAAAGAGTATTGGGCATTCTTGAACGTGTGTACGTTATTCCGTTTACCGCAAGATACGGCTCAAGTGCATCAGCAAGATATCCCATGTATTGTGCCTCATTACCGCCGTTTACATAAAGATTCCACGGTTGAAGTGAGGGACTTAAAAAAATATCGGGCATATAAATTCCTCCTTTTTATTCTATATAGTATATGTCGAAGATGAAATTTAGTTGAATAAACTCCTTGCATTCATTAGACTTTTTATATATAATATAAATATAGATTGGAGGACGAAAATATGTATAATTTTGGAGAATTTGCCCAAAAAACTCTTGAACAACTTTCAGGCAAAGGTGTGTTTTACACCGTTAAAAACGGTGATAAAATCAATACAATGACTATCGGTTGGGGCTCCTTAAGCCAGTACTGGGGTCAGGAAATTTTTATCGCGCCTATCCGCCATTCACGCTACACTTTTGAACTTTTAGATGGCATTGATGAATTTACCGTAAGTGTTCCAACTTGCGGTCAGTTTGATGATGCATTAAAAATTTGCGGATCAACTTCAGGCAGAAGCGGTAACAAATTTGAACTTGCATCAATAAAAACAAAAGATGCAAAAGAAATCTCAACTCCCGTAATTGACGGTTGCGATATTTATTATGAGTGCAAGATTCTTTCATACACAGATTTAAAGAAAGAAGATCTTGATAAAGAAACTCAGGAAAAATGGTACTCAAACAACGATATGCACCGCTTATACTTTGCTAAAATCGTTGCCGCATACAAATAATGGATAGAGTTATTCTTCATTCAGATTGCAACTCATTTTATGCTTCATGTGAAAGTCTTTTGAACCCCGATTTAAAAAAAGTACCAATGGCTGTTTGCGGTAATCCCGAAAACAGGCACGGTATTATTTTGGCAAAAAACGAACTTGCAAAGAAGTATGATATAAAAACTGCTGAAACGGTATATCAGGCATTAAGAAAATGTCCTGATCTTGTTCTTGTCAGGTCGCACCACTCTTTTTATGAGGAAATATCTAAAAAGTGCAATGATATTTATAAAGAATATACAGATATGGTTGAGCCTTTCGGAATAGATGAATCCTGGCTTGACGTAACACACAGCGGTCGTCTTTTTGGTACTGGCGAAGAAATTGCACAAAAGATACGCTCCCGTTTTAAAAATGAAATCGGTATTACTTGCTCAATAGGCGTTTCCTTTAACAAATCTATTGCAAAACTTGCCAGTGACTATAAAAAACCCGATGCAGTTACGGTTATAAATAAAAATAATTTTAAAAGCATGGTATGGCCTATGCCTGTTTCAGTATTGTTATATGCAGGAAAAAATGCCACGCAATCATTAAATAAGCATAACATCTATACTGTAGGCGATCTTGCTCAATCGGACAGAAACACAGTAATAAAGCATTTAGGAAAACTTGGCGGTCAACTTCACGATTACGCAAACGGAATTGATGATTCCCCTGTTGAAACTATTTATGCTGAACATGCCCCTAAATCAATTAGCAACGGAACAACTTTTGATCACGATCTTACTTTGCCTGATGAAATAAAAGCAGGAATAATGATGTTAAGCGATACTCTTTCATCAAGAATGAAAGAGCATCATGTAAAAAGCACCGTACTTTCCATTCAAATAAAGTACAGCGATTTTTCTGTTGCATCAAGGCAACGTCAACTTGATTTTTCAACAAATCTTATGCACGATATATGGGTAATCTGCCTGGAACTCTTTTATGAAATTTACAACAAAAAACCCGTTCGTGCAATAACGTTAGGCGGTGCGCAACTTGTTCCTGATACAGATAGTTTTATGCAGTTTTCTTTTTTCGATAACGGCTCACGCCAAAAGCATGAAGATCTTGAAAATGCTCTTGACTCCATAAGAAAAAAATATGGCACCCAAGCCGTAAGCATAGGTACCTTAATGGATAAAGAAATATAAAATGCCGAAAAATTTTCGGCATTTTTTATTTTTCAAAAAGTTTTAATTTTGAATATACGTCATATCGTTTATTATTTTCGGAAAGATCGTAAACTTTGGATTTTTTTGTAATTAAACGATATGCGGTACGCACGCAGTAACACACAAAACCAACAGGCATAAGCCATTTATGTTTTTTAAAAAACGGCCATATTTCGGGAGTTATACCTATACCATAGGAAACATACTGTCCTAACTGCGTTTTTCTTTTTTTACCGTTCTGAACTTTTGGCAAATATCTTGCTGAGTTCATTCGTTCATTATCTTTTCTTCCGAAATTACCGCCTGATGTTATGTCTTCCAATAGAATTTTTGCCAATTCTTCGTCATTGCCCATCCATTCTTCTTGATCAAGACCAACGTAAAATGATACTTGGCACATAAGGCAAGCAAAATACCATAACCCGATACTTTCAAGTTTTTCTTTAAAAACCGAAACAAAATCGTTTTCTTTAAAACTACCCACAAAAGTAGCCCAATCGCAAAGATGCCTTAATCCCATTCCACCGCTTTGCATATGACCCTGCATATGAAGAAGCATTATTAATCCGTGATGGAAAGGTGACGGTCCTTTTATTTTTCCGTAAATACTATCATAATCAACTGGTTTTTCAAAAATATCATCAGTTAATGAATGTATTTCTTTACGCATTTTGTTTTCTGGAATCCCCGGTAATTCAAAATGCAATTCAATGCTTTGGTTGCCCATCATAAAATTCATATGATGTTTTTTATCAAAATCAACGTCTTCTTTTTTTAAGACAAAACCTTTATTTTTAAACACTTCGCAGGTCTTTTTTAAATCTTCTTTTTTTACAAGGACGTCAACATCGCCCATGGGGCGCACATAGGGATCGGGATAATAACTTGATGAAATAACGCCTTTAATTATTACATATGGAATTTTTGCTTCCTCAAGTATTTGAGCAACACGCTTATGCCCCATAAACGAGCGATTTATTCTTGTAAGTTGATTTGCGGCTTTATTTTGTGTGTCCTCATCAAACTTAAATCCGCACTTATCAGCGCCGGAAAAAACAAGAGTTCCTATTGCCTGAACGCGTGTTTCTTTCCACACGTCATCCCAAACGATCTTATCAAATTCAGAATCTTTGTTGAACAATTCTTTTTTCAAAAATTTCAGAATTATATCAATCATTTAATTCTCCCTTTCGTACCATTTTAACTGCTCATATATATCGCGACGTCGGTATCCTTCTTTTAGATCATAGACTTTTGATTTACCAGTAATAAGTCTAAAAAGTATGCGAAAGCAATACATAACAAAGCCTATTGGCATAAAAATTCTATACTTTTCAAAAAAGGGCCATATTCTTTTTAACGACGCGATCCCATACTGAAAATATCTTGTTATCGGTGAAGTCCGTTTCTCGCTTGTGTTAGGTGCATAAACAAGTTTCATTCGTCTTTCATCATCTTTTCTGCCGAAATTACCGCCTGCAAAAACGTCATTTATAAAAAATTCAGAAAACTCTTTATCAAGTTCGCCCATCCATTTTTTATAGGATACGCCAAGTTCAAGACACGCTTGACTTATTTTTACGGCAAATCGCCACAAGCCTATATTTTTAAGTTTTTCTTTAAAAACATTCTCGAATTCGTTTTCATCAATTTTTTCAATAAAAACTGCCCAGTCACATAAATGTCTTAACCCGATGCCTGTGGTATTTATATGTTTATACATATGTGCCAGCATTATAAATCCGTGATGAAAGGTTGATGGCACAAAAACGTCGCCGTACGGAGTAGAATATTCTTCTGCTTTTTGAAAAATGTCTTTAAGAAGTTCTTTTGTTTCTTCTGTTTTATTATCAGGTATCCCGTTGATCCATCTGTGAAGTTCGACTGATCCCGATTTCTTTTCAAAAGAGATATGATATTTAGTTTCTTCACCGATTAATTTATAACCGTTATTTAAAAGCACTTCCATTGCTTTTTCTATAAAATCTTCCTTAACAAGTACGTCAGTATCGCCCATTATACGGGCAAGAGGCTCATTATAGTATCTTGCCGAGGCAACACCTTTTATAATCGTATAAGGTATTTTCTCTTTTTCAAATAAAGAAGCCACTTCAACATGAGTCAGAAAAACCCCGTTATTTTTTGCAAGGCGCGGTGTTAAGAATTTACGCCATTCTGAATCGAACTCATGAAAAAGCAATTTTTTCTTTTTTAGAATCGAATATATAAATGGAGAAATTTCCTGAAAATCCGCTTCTTTACGCACAGCATTAAGGTCAATATTTTCAATTACACATTCTTTGTTGAAAAGTGCTTCTTTTAACAAAGATAAAATCACCTGCTGTACCATAAAAAACTCCTCACTTTAAAATTCCGCTTTTATCTATTACGTCAACTATTTCATCAAGTTTTTCTGTTGGAAGTACCAAAGCAAAACGGACATAGCCTTCGCCCATAGGTCCGAATGCGGTGCCGGGTGTACATATAACACCTGTTTTATCAACCAGTTCTTCCCAAAACTCCATAGAAGTTTTGAATTTTTCGGGAATAGGTGCCCAAACAAACATTGTTCCCTTTGAATCAGGCACATTCCAACCGATTCTTCTTAATCCACCGCAAAGAGCATCTCTGCGCTTTTGATATTCTTTGCATTGTTCAATAACTGGTGTTCTATCTCCTTTAAGCGCCGCGATCGCCGCTTTTTGAACGGGATAGAACATACCAAAATCGTATTGTGAACGAATAACTTTAAGGGCCTTTACAACGTCTTTATTACCAATGCAGAAAGAAATTCTTGCGCCCGTTGTATTAAAGGATTTTGATAGTGAGAAAAACTCAACCCCCACTTCCTTTGCACCTTCAATAGATAAAAAAGAAAATCCTTCAAGTCCATCAAAAATAATATCGCTGTAGGCATTATCGTTGATTATGTAAAATCCGTATTTCTTTGCGCACTTTATTAATTCAACGTACATCGCTTTATTGGCAACTGCTCCGCAAGGGTTTGAGGGATATGATACTATCATATACTTTACTTTTTTAAGCGTTTCCTCATCAATTCCGCTTAAATCGGGCAAAAAGTTGTTTTCTTTTTTTAAAGGATAATAAACAACCTCACCGCCTGCTAAAAAAGCACCTGCTTCAAAGACGGGATACCCCGGATCAGGTAAAAGCACTTTATCACCCGCATCGCAAAGAGCAAGTCCTAAATGACCGATGCCGTCCTGAGAGCCGTTTACCGAAGTGATCTCATCAATATCAATATCAACAAAATATCGTTTTTTATAATATTCTTTTACCGCCTGAAGCATTTCAACCGAATCTATAAGTGAGTATTTATAATTTTCCGGATCTTTTGATGCTTCAATTACCGCCTGACGTATGTTTTCGCCCACTTCAAAATCAGGCGTGCCAACGTAAAGATTATAAACTTTTTTGTTTTGTGCTAAAAGCTCATTGCGCTTCAGAGTAAGAGAAGCAAATATTCCCGTTTTAAAATGTTCAAGACGTTTTGATAATTTTTGCATAGTGTTCACCTTAATATTGTATTTGTTTTAGTATATCACCAAAAAGGCTTTTTTGCAAGTTGACATTTTATTTTAACGGGAATATAATATTCGCGGTGATTAAAATGTACGTTGATTTACATACCCATTCGGAGCATTCCCCCGATTCAAAATGTTCAGTTTACGATATGGCAGTTTCACAAAAAGAAAAAGGAACTTTTATTTTTGGCGTAACCGATCATTTTGATTTTCCTAACAGATATGATGAAAAATCTATCAGTGCAATAAAAAAATCTTATTTTGATGCGCGCAATACAAAGGTTGACGGTGTTGAGATTTTAGCAGGTATTGAACTTGCAAGAGGATATCAATGCGCAGATGCTTTTAAGGAATTACTTGATTATTGTAATTTTGATGTTATTATCGGTTCGGTACACGGCGTTGAATTAAATGGTAAATTTTTAAGACCGTCTACCACAGATTATTCTGTTTTTAGTGATGCGGAAATAAACATCATCATTGATAACTATTTCAACTGCTTATATAACGTTATTGAGTTTGGCTGTGATACGGTTGCACATATAAGTTATATGGCACGGTACATCAAAAACTTTGATATAAACGCCAATATTGATAAATTCAAAAAAGCATTTGATATGATTATCGAAAAGGATATTGCCCTTGAAATAAACACGGGATATTTAAAGAAAAACAACTGTGATTTCGCCCCAAGCAGAGATCTGTTAAAGGTTTACTTGGATATGGGTGGCAAAAAGATCACCTTAGGCTCAGATGCCCATAAAAAAGAAAACGCCTCATTTTGTTTTGATGAAGCAAAGGAAATGCTTACTTCTCTAAACGTTAAAACTGCATTTTACTATAAAAACAGAAAACCTATTGAATACGAACTATAAAAAAACCGCCTTTTAAAGGCGGTTTTAAATTATTTTGCGCTGAATGTACTTGCAATCTCGTTAAATATTGAAGCATATTGATCTGTAACCATTGTAAAGGTAAGTGATGCAGTTGCATTTTCAAGGAACATATTGTACTGCTTCTGTATCATTTTAACTCCGTTTGCCTCACAAGAAATTTCACAATATATAACATCCTGACCGTTAAGTTTTATTTTTTCATATTGGGTTATCTCAAAATTTGCCTGAATGTTCTGTGATTCATAAGACTGCTTATATATGGATTCGAAATCTTCCTTTGTATAACGGTCTATATTATCTTTCACAGCAGCATAAGTCACTACAATATTATCTGTGCATGTAGGATAACTATCTGTATAAATAATGCTTGTGCCGTTAAGTGACTGTTCATTAAAGTTTTGTGGAATGTCGATCTTAACGTTTCCGCAAACATATTCCTTGCTTGTAAATGATAAAGCAGGTGCTTTTGTTGCTACGGGAGTTGCTACAGGTGTCGGTGCAAGCGTTGGTGTCGGTGCAATCGTTGGTGTTGGTTCAACCGTTGCTGTAGGTTCTTCCTCATTCTTTGTTCCCTCTGCCTTTGATTTGCCGTCATAAACTTCAATAGTTTCTGCAATATTCTTAAATTCCTTTGTATATTCGCCCGAAATATCAGTAAAGGTTATTGTAACAGTCTTCTTATCAAGCAGAATTATATATGCAGTCTGCTTCATTTCAATTTCGTCAACGCTAACCTCAATTATGCATTTAACAGTATCATAGCCATCGATCTTCGTTTCCTTGTGATCGGTGATTTCATATTCAACTGCTGCGTCCATAGCACCGTAAGCGCCTTCAAACTCATCCTCTAAATTAGACTTACTATAATCAGATAATGAATTTTTGCCGTTCTCACAACCGAAGGTGATGTTATCTGTCTTATCAGGAAAACTATCGGTATAGAAAATTGTAATACCATCTGCTAAATCTTTCTCATAATCGTCAGGAATAACAATTTTAATACCTTCATACTTAAAAGTTTCGCCGTCTTCGATCTCAACCTTCTTATTTTCCTTTTCTTTTTCTTTAGGCTCTTCCTCAGAAGGGGAGCAAGCAGCAAAGCAACACAGTAAACATACTGCTATAAAAATCGCAAGAATTTTTTTCATTTTTCTCTCCATAATTTTACTTACCTAAGCAAGTTTTTTTGAATGTTTCGTAGGCTTCATCCCAACCCTTGTCGCCTGAGGGAGTATAAACTGCAGTATCAGCAGAAGCCTTAATAACGTCACGGATGCCCTGAAGATCCTTGATCTCGCCTAAAGCCATAAGCTGAACAGCAATGTTACCCATTGCAGTTGCTTCAACGGGACCTGCAACAACTTTTCTGCCCGTTGCATCTGCGGTCATCTGGCAAAGGAATTTATCCTTGATACCGCCGCCTACCATATGGATGGTATCGATCTTTGTGCCCATCATCTTTTCCATTGATTCGGTAACAAAGCGATATTTAAGTGCAAGGCTCTGATAGATGCAAAGAACAACTTCACCCATTGTTTCGGGCACTTTAAGACCTGCGTTCTTGTTGAATTCCTTAATTCTTGAAGGCATATCCCCCGGAGGTGTAAAACCGTCAAAATCGGGATTTATAAAGGACTTAAAGGGTTCAGATGCCTTTGCGGCATTTTCCATATCGTTAAATGAATAGTCAAGGTTTTCACGCTTCCACTGTCTACGGCTTTCCTGGATAAGCCAAAGACCCATGATGTTTGATAAGAAACGTGTTGTGCGGTTTACGCCACCTTCGTTGGTGAAGTTAAATTCCATGGCCATATCGTTAATAAGGGGCTTTTCAAGTTCTGTGCCCATAAGTGACCATGTACCGCATGAAATATAAAGGCTTGATTTAGGATCTTCAAAGGGAACTGATGCAACGGCAGATCCGGTATCGTGTGATGCAACGCAGATAACGGGAACTTCGGGCATCTGTAATTCCTTTGCAAGCTCAGGTTTAAGTGTGCCTAAGATCGTTCCTGAATCAACGATATTTTTGAAAATCTTTCTGTCAATGCCGATCTTATCGGTAAGTGAAAACTCCCATTCGCCTTTTACAGGGTTAAGGATCTGTGTTGTTGAAACATTTGAATATTCAGCAGCCATTTTGCCCGTTAAAAGATAGTTGAATAAATCGGGAATAAGAAGAAGATGCTCTGCCCTATCTAAAAGTTCAGGCTTTGTCTTCTTTAAGTTGCGAAGCTGATAAAGGGTATTAAATGCAAGGAACTGAAGACCTGTCTTCTTATAGATATCTTCTTTTCCAAGTTCTTCAAAGGTTGCTTCCATATTTTCAACCTTTGCATCGCGATAGTGGTAGGGGTTTGCTAAAATTTCGCCGTCTTTATCGATCAAAGCGAAGTCAACGCCCCAGGTGTCAATACCGATTGCAGCAATATCCTTGTGTCCTGCTGCTGAACACTTCAAAATACCCTGCTTGATCTCAAAGAACAAACGAAGGATATCCCAATAAAAATGTCCGTTTACTTCAACGGGATCATTTGAAAAGCGATGAAGCTCTTCAAGTTCGATCTTACCGTTATCAAACGTACCTAAAATAGCGCGACCTGATGATGCGCCAAAGTCAAATGCCAGAACTTTTTTCATAGTTTGCACCTCTAAAAATTTATTTTTATATATAATACCATTAAATGCCTATAAAAGTCAATTATTTTATATTAACTTTTATGTATGCAGGATCAAGATTATCTGCTTTCGCAAAGAGTTTTAACTCTCCTGCCTTTTGCGCTTTTACTGCAACGCTTATTCTACCTGCACGCATTTTTCTGTCAGGACAGTTTACGGGAACGTGATCAGCAACATCCGAGCCTGTACCAACTATTAAGCCATTACTGTCAAAAGATACAAAAGGTGAAGCATCGGGAACTTCTATTCCGTCTTCATCAACACAATAGCACGTAAACAATGCAATATCCTGACCGTTTGCCGAAACGTCATAAGCGTTTTCACATTTAAGCATAAGTTTTGCAGCTTTCTTACTTGTTTTATGTTCATCCTTACAAACAATCTTATTATCATTATAGCCTACAACGGTAAGTGTTCCTTTTTTAAATTGCACCTGCCATTCAGCATGCCTGAATTTTTCAACGTTTTTTCTGCCTAAAGATACGCCGTTTAAGAAAAGTTCCGCTTCCTGACAGTTGGTGTATGCCCAAACGTTAATTGTTTCACCTTTTTTATGTTCCCAATTCCAATGAGGTAAAAGATGTATCATAGGCTCAACGGTAAACATTGATTTATTCTGATAGAAAGCATCTTTTTTCTGCAAAAACAGATCTATTGCGCCTGCCTGAGAACAGATTCGGGGCCATATGGCTTCTCCCCTATGTTCAAAGGCAATCCATTGAAAAATGCCTGCAACCCAAGGTCTTTCTTTGATAACTTGCATAAAAGTTTCACGGCCGATAAACCATTTGGTCGTATCGTGATCGTATGCAGGGTGATATTGGCGAGTTTCATTTAACTCCTCATACCAACCGCGAGTGGTACTTGTTGCACAACATTCTGAAGCATAAATAGGCTTGTTTGGGTATTTTTCACGCACAACATCATAAAGATAATGGTTATAATTTATACCGACAAGCTCCATATCATCATAAACCGTTGCTTTATCGGGAGAATCAGAAACTGCCGAGGTTGTAGGTCTTGTAGGATCAAGTTTTTTAACCTCTGCCATCATTGCACGGTTAATTTTTCTACCTGTATCAGTTAGATGATGGGGTTCTTCGTTACCAAGGGACCACATAAATACGCTGGGGCGGTTTCTGTCCCTTTTAACAAGCATTTTTAACTGTTCGATTCCTTCATCGGTAGAATGGAACCAACGCGTTTCGTCCATTACAATAAAACCAAGTTCATCAAGGGCATCCATAAATGCTGATGCTTGAGGATAATGTGTTACGCGGTAACCGTTTGCGCCCATATCTTTAAGCATTTTCGCTTTATAACGTAAAATATTATCAGGAACGGCTTTGCCCGTTAATCCGAAATCGCCATGACCGCACACACCGTAAATAAACACATGTCTGCCGTTTAAAATAAGTCCCTCATCGGCGGTAAACTCATATTCCCTAAAACCAAAACGATCGTAAACCGTATCAAACAATGCGTCGTTTACGTAAATATCTGTTTTTACGGTATAAATATAAGGATCGTCAATATCCCAAATATGTGGATTTAAAAATTCTGCAGAATAGCGTGCAATTCCCTTATCTCTCATACTTATGCACGTTTCACCAGATGTGCATAATACCGCTTTCCCGTTTTTATCGATGAATGTTGACAGTGCTTTTACGTTAGCATCACGATAAAGATCATTTCTGATCTCGGTATCAATTAAAACGTTCCATTTATTCTCTTTTTTCTCTGCGCGGATAAACACACCGTAAAGATCAACGGCAACGCTACGTGTTTTTATAAGCCAAACGTGACGGTAAATTCCACCACCCTGATACCACCAACCTTCGTTTTGATGGTATCTTACGTAAACTGCTAAAACGTTGTCTTTGCCATATTGAACGTAATCGGTAATATCAACTTCGAAAGTGTTATAACCGCAATTATTATGTTTAAGTTCGCAACCGTTTAAGTATATTGTTGACCGCGTTGCAATGCCCTCAAACAATAAAGTTATACGTTTTCCGTCATCAATTTCATCAACGGTGAAATGCTTTCTGTACCACGCATTTTCATATTTAAAAAATCCAAGTGCAGGATTTTCATCTTCATACATCTGACCCGTTATAATATAATCATGCGGAAGATTTACTTTTACCCATTTTTCACCGTTATATGACACGTTACGTCCAAAGTTATCGGGAGCATCAATATATTGAATGCTTGCAGGACCCCATTTCATACTTTCCGTTTTGGCGGAAGTATACACAGGACCTTTACTTTTAGGCTCGGAAACAACTATATCGCCTTTGTGAAACAGCCAATTATCATCAAATAATATTTGCTCACGCATAAAAAACTCTCCTTACTGTTTTTTCATCGTCAATGAAATACGTTTTTTGGCTACGTCAACGTTAAGTACCCAAACGGTAACAACCTGACCTACCTTTAAAATCCCCATAGGATGCTTAATATAACGGTCAGTTATCTGGGAAATATGAACTAAGCCATCCTGATGAACTCCGATATCAACAAACGCACCAAAGTCAATAATATTTCTTACCGTACCTTTTATTTCCATACCGGGCTTTAAGTCTTCCATACCCATAACCTCACGCTTAAACATTGGCGGAGGAAGCTCATCACGAACGTCGCGTCCCGGTTTTTCAAGCTCTTTTATAATATCAAGAAGCGTAGGCTCACCTATTTCAAGCTTTTGGGCAATTTCTTTTATGCCGATTGCTTGTGCCTTTTCAAAAAGATCAGTAAATTCCTTATCCTTTTTAATATCAAAACCACACATCTCCAAAAGTGCTTTTGCCTGATCATAGCTTTCAGGGTGAACTGCCGTATTTTCCAAAATATTTTTACTTTCGGGTACTCTCAAAAAGCCTGCGCACTGTTCAAAGGCTTTAGGGCCAAGCTTGGGAATTTTCTTAAACTGCGCACGTGAAGTGAATGCACCGTTTTCTTCACGATATGCAACGATATTTTTGGCTAAAGCGTCACCGATACCTGCAACGAAGGATAAAAGACGAGGTGATGCGGTATTAACGTCAACACCAACGTTATTAACACAGTCTTCAACAACGCCCTCAAGAGTATTATCGAGCTGCTGAGGAGGCATATCGTGCTGATACTGCCCTACACCAATGGCTTTAGGCTCAATTTTAACAAGTTCCGCCAATGGATCCTGAAGTCTGCGTGCAATGCTTACGGCACTTCTTAATGAAACGTCATAATCAGGAAATTCCTTTGCCGCA
>JAZULU010000205.1:0-2019 GCA_045603265.1 Clostridia bacterium | reverse complement strand
TATCCCTCTATAATATCGGTAACATTAACTCGAAGTGCCGATGCACAACGATAGATAAATGCAAAGTTTAAGTCGCTGTCACCATCCTCGCAGCGCTTATACTCTTCTGCAGAAATACCTGTTCTTTCTGCCATTTCTTCAAGAGAATAGCCCTCGATTTCACGAAGCTCCTTTATTCTCTCTGCCATTTCCTTGATTTTTAAATTAATATCCCTCAAGTTATCCATATTTTCCTCCCATTTTCATATGTGACGAGGCGAAAAAAATACTCGCCTCAAAAGTATTTATAACCCTTGAGACGAGTGATTATAATCAAATCTACCCGCGGTACCACTCAAATTGCGATAAATTCTACCGCCACTCTCAGGGGCAAACACCCCTTATGCATTTAACGCAGCAATTACGGAAAGGTTCTACTCACATTTTTAAATGCTTTCTTCCTTTCGGCTCAGAAGCTACAAAAATCACAGTTCAGACAACAGCTTACACCAACCGCCGTTTCTCTTTGGACTGAAGCCGTAATTCCCTCTTCGTCAAAGCCTTTTAATTATATGAGAATTATATCATATCTCACAAAAAATTGTCAACTGATTTTTTAAAGTTTGTTACGCTGGATCTTTCCGCTTATGGTTTTGGGAAGTTCATCGCAGAAAACAACAATTCTGGGGTATTTGTAAGGTGCGGTATGGCTCTTTACATACTCCTGAATTTCCTTTTTCAGTTCTTCAGAAGGAACAGTACCCTTTGTTAAAACAATGCTTGCCTTAACTACCTGACCGCGTATTTCGTCAGGTGCAGCGGAAACACCACACTCTAAAACGTAAGGAAGTTCCATGATGACGCTTTCGATCTCAAAAGGTCCGATTCTGTAACCGGAAGACTTGATAACGTCATCAATACGGCTTACATACCAGAAATAACCGTCTTCATCGCGCCATGCCGTATCACCGGTATGATACATGCCGTCATGCCAAGCATCCTGAGTCTTTTCATCATCAAGATAATATTCTCTAAACAAACCACAAGGCACGTTTTTATCGGTGTGAATTACGATTTCACCGGTTTCACCGTCAGGAAGTGAGTTGCCGTCAGGATCAACGATATCAACGTCATACTGGGGTGAAGCCTTACCCATTGAGCCGATCTTGGGCGTTGTGCCGCGAAGATTACAGATAGTAAGTGTTGTTTCAGTCTGACCGAAGCCTTCCATGATCTCAAGACCCGTTGCAAGTTTAAATTGCTTGTAAACTTCGGGGTTAAGTGCTTCACCTGCCGTTGTGATGTGGTGAATGCTTGAAAGATCAAACTTGGATAAATCGTCTTTTATGAACATTCTGAGCATTGTAGGCGGTGCACAGAATGTTGTGATATTATACTTTTTGAACATGGGTAGAATATCCTGAGCATCGAAACGGTCGAAGTCGTAAACAAATACTGCGCCTTCGCAAAGCCACTGTCCGTAAAGTTTACCCCAAAGTGATTTACCCCAACCGGTATCGGAAATGGTAAGGTGAAGTCCGTCACGTTCACAACAATGCCAATATTTTGCGGTAACAAAATGACCTAAAGCATAAGTATGCTTGTGTGAAGCCATTTTGGGGTTGCCTGTCGTTCCTGACGTAAAGAACATAAGTGCCGCTTCATCGCCTGCCGAAGCATTTTCTTCACGCTCGAATTTTCCAGAAAAACGAACATATTCTTCGTTAAAATCATGCCAGCCTTCTTTAGGAGTGCCAACGATTATCTTTGTTTCAACCTGAGGACATTTTTCCGCAGCGCGTTCTGCTATATCGGAAACGTCACCATCGGAGGTGATAACTATTGCCTTAACACCTGCAGCATTATAGCGATACTCAAAATCGTGTTCCTTTAACTGATTGGTTGCAGGAATTGCTATTGCACCAAGTTTGTGAAGTGCGACCATTGAGAACCAGAACTGGTAATGACGTTTAAGTATAAGCATTACCTTATCGCCTTTTTTGATTCCCAAGGATTTAAAGTAGTTTACGCACTGGTTAG
>JAZULU010000204.1:0-2228 GCA_045603265.1 Clostridia bacterium | reverse complement strand
CTCTCGACTTTTTAAAAACACTTGATGAACTTAACATCGGTCATATTTTTCTGACCAATAATTCATCAAAGGGTACTGATGCTTATATTGAAAAATTCAAAAAAATGGGAATAAGTGCATCAAAAGAAAATATACTTATTTCAAGCCATGCAGCGGCAGACTATATAAACACACATTATAAAAATAAGCGCACCTACATTCTGGGCACGCCCAGTTTTATAAATGAAATGAAAGAATTTAACGTAAACGTTGTTGAGGATGATCCCGAAATTCTTCTTGCAGGTTTTGACACCGCCCTTGAATATACGCGCCTTACAAAATTTGCAAACCTTGTAAATACGGGACTTCCTTATATTGCCACGCACCCCGATGCTGTATGCCCTGCTGAAAACGGTTTTCTTCCCGATCTTGGCGGTGTTATCGAACTTATTTACGCATGCACAAAGCGTCGCCCTGAGGTTATCTGCGGAAAGCCCAACGAACAGATTTTAATTGCCGCTGAGCATAAAACAGGTTTTAGCCGAGAAAATCTTTTAATGGTTGGCGACCGCCTTACAACGGACATTGCAATCGGTGCGCACGGAATAAGAACCGCCTTAGTTTTAAGCGGTGAAGCAACTATGGAAGACGTTCCCACCGCCCCCCACGCGCCTACCTATATTTTCCCAAGCATCAAGGAATTGGGTGAAGCGTTAAAAAATTCCTGATTTAACAAAAAATTAATACAATATAACATCTTATCTCATTGACATAAAAGTTCATTAGTGGTATAAATATAATATGGTATTATGCGATTACTGTATCGTGTGCAGGCGTACATTGACGAAATACCGTGAAAAATTTTTTGAGGAGAGTTTAAATGAAAAAACTTATTGCACTCTTATTGTTTGCGGTATGTCTTCTCTCTTGCTTTACCGGTTGTAAAGTAACAAAGAAAGACGCCCCCACAAGTACAACCGCCACGGGCAACGCTTCTGTTCAAACCGGAACAACTTCCGGAAACGCATCTGCTTCAGCACCTGCAAATACAGAACTGTCAACTGCATTACCTGAGGAAACTTTTATGGTTTCTGCATCGCCTGATCCTTCGGCACTGGCTTCACCTACTGCGCCTGTTTCACCTACTCCTACGCCGGTACCGACACCTACCCCAACTATAAGGCCCGCACAGCAGGATAGTATTTGTCCGCCCGCCCTTATAACTACGGGTTATACCACACCGTTAAATCCCGCATCGGTTAAATTCCCCGAAAACTACAATATGCCCTATTATATTGAAGTTGACGTTACTAACCAATGCGTAAACATTTTCAGAAAGAATCCCGATACGGGCGCTTACGATATTCTTTTAAACAGATTCGTTTGCTCAGGCGGTACTTCAAAACAGCCTACAAAAACCGGTAACTTCTTTATTAAGACCAACGAACAGCAGTTAGCGGCAACAGGTCAGTCAGTAAAATATACAAGATATTATTTCAAGAAATATTACTCATATGCTTACTACGTTACACGTTATTCTAATGAGTACATGTTCCACTCCTTTACATTTGGTGTAAGCGGTGGTAAGATCGTTCCCAAGAGCAGTGCTTACTACAACATGGGTAACACCGGCTCAGCAGGTTGCTTGCGTATGCTTATGGGTCATGCAAAATGGATATATGAAAATATCGATGGCGGCACTTACTGCGTAGTAAACAAAAGCCGTCCACGCGATAACAATCTCCGTTCCGTGCTTAAAAAATACGTTCCGCCGCTGGGTTGGGATATGACGCCCGCCTGGAATGGTGACAGAAATAATTACGGTGGTCTTGTTAAGTGTGATTTCGTAAGCAATCCCGAAAAGGCAGATCAGATTCCGATCACGCCTCCTCCGGCAACGCCTACTCCCACACCTACACCCACACCGACTCTTGAACCTACACCCGTTGTAACACCTACCGTAACGGCTCCCATTGTATCGGCAACACCCGGTACGTCAGACGGTCCTACGTTAGATCCTGCAGTAACACCAAACGTAACACCTGATACCACACCGGATCAGCCCACCGTTACAACTGCGCCGCCCGTAGTTACACCGACGGTTACATCTCCGCCTACTGCGACACCTGATAATACGGATCCGCCTACACCTGATAATACGGATCCGCCTACACCGATGCCCTAATCGGCTGTAACCTCGGAACCCTGATAAACATATTAAATTACGGCTATCTGAAAAAGATAGCCGT
>JAZULU010000203.1:0-4965 GCA_045603265.1 Clostridia bacterium | reverse complement strand
TACTTTTCCACTTTCTCGAACTTATGAACAAATTGTGCTCGCAACTCCCCCAGATTACACTCTTTTATTTACTTTTCCACTTTATCGAACTGTGAATAAAATATGTTGGTGTTCGATTTATCGAACCGAGGGCGTAAGCCTTTTATTTATTGAGAGCGCAATTACCCCACCATAGCACTTATATTCTGCCATTCCGGTTTATCGAACTGTGAACAAAAAGTGTTGTTTGCGCTTTATAACAACCCCTCCATCAACGCGTAAGCGTTGCATATAACCCCGTTGCGCATAAAAAAAAGTCCCCTGCCGTTGCAGAGGACTAAATGCTAAAAATACATTTCAAAAATCATTTATGTTAATGCTATTTAATTGTCTAAAAATTTAACTAAATGGTACATTGGACTAATTTCCTTTTCTTAGATTTTCAAGTAAACAATTTTTCTCATAGAAACACATCCTTGAAAATTCACGTTGTTACTTTGTTTTGCGCCTTTGCGCTTGTTTAGAACATTGGACCGATTCCTTTCATTTAGATTTCGAGATAGAACCTTTTTTTCATGATAAACCACGTCCTTTTCTTTTTAAAAGATGGTATCTCGGTTAGTACATTGGGCCAATTTCCTTTCTAAAAATTTGTCGTTTCAGGCAAAGACCTTTTCTTTCCGCCTAAAAACTCAACGGCCACCAGTATTTAGTTTTGTATCTCTTCCGTTGCCATTGGACTCACGTCTTTCTTTCTTATTTTCACCTTTATTATAACAGACGCAGATCCCAATGTCAATACCCTATTTATAAAAAATTCATAAATTTTATGATATTTTTTCAAAATTAGGCGTTTTCGCATGTAGTTTTATGAAACTTGTGTGATAATTTATATAAACCCGTTGACAAAAGTTATATTTCGCGCTACAATTTTCACAGAAAGAAGGCGAAGAATATGAGTAAAAGTTTATACAGCGTAATTTTAACCGATGAGATCGTGTATGAAATCGACCGTCTTGCGTTAAGGGAGAACACCAACCGTTCAAACCTTATCAATCAGATATTGGCGGAGTACGTTTCCTACACCACTCCTGAGATGCGCATAAACAGTATATTTAAGACCATTGAGAATATAATAAACGAAAGCACCTATCTTGTGCCCCAGGTGCTTCCGCAAAAAAGCACCATGAGTTTAAAGGGCAATCTTGATTACCGCTACCGACCCACAATAAAATATGACGTGGAACTTTTTAAAACCATAGAAGATAATTCTATCGGCAGATTAAGTGTAGTTTTCCGCACCCAGTCCCCCGCCCTTTTAAGTGAGATGAACGAGTTTTTTAAATTATGGTGTTATCTTGAAAGTAACGTGTTTAAGAAAAACGTAACCTACACTCTTTCTGAGGGCAAGTTTACAAGAAGCATAACTTTGAACCCCAACAAAACCTATTCGCCTGAAGAAATTGCCAATGCAATAAGCAGTTATATCAGGCTTTTTGACGAATGTATGAAAAACTATCTTTCCTCACGCTACAATGAAAACGATATTATTCTGCGCCTTAAAAACCATACCGTAAAGGAGGTACTGATATGACCGATAAATTAACTAAAAAAACTGTTGAGGCAATTCAGAATGCCCAAAAATTTGCTTACGAATTTGAAAATGCCGAATTGAAAGAAGAACATCTTTTCTACGCGCTTATAACTGACGAAAACGGACTTATAGTAAACATTCTTTCAAAAATGAGTGTTGACGTTGACTCCTTAAAAAGCGCAACGAAAAATATACTTGAAGCCATGCCCAAAGTATCGGGCGGAAAAACCTACGCATCATCGGAAGTTGAAAAACTTATTATAAACGCCGAAAAAATTATGCAGAAAAACGGTGATGAATATCTTTCCGTTGAGCATATAATGACCGCCCTTTTAGATTCGCCAAGCGAAAAATTAAAAACGCTTTTTAAAACTTATTCAATTACAAAGCCTGCCTTTATTTCAACATTAGAAAGCGTAAAAGGCTCAAGAAAAGTTACAAGCGATGAGCCTGAAAACACCTACGAGGCACTAACAAAATACGGCTTCGATCTTGTTCAGCGCGCAAAGGAAGGAAAACTTGATCCGGTTATCGGCAGAGATGCGGAGATCAGAAATGTTATCCGAATTTTATCCAGAAAAACAAAAAACAATCCCGTTTTAATAGGTGAGCCCGGTGTTGGTAAGACCGCCATTGCAGAAGGCTTGGCACAAAGGATCCTCCGCGGTGATGTGCCCGAAGGCTTAAAGGACAAAACAGTTTTCTCCCTTGATATGGGCGCATTGATCGCAGGCGCAAAATTCCGCGGTGAGTTTGAAGAACGCTTAAAAGCCGTTTTAACGGAGATAAAAGAATCAGAAGGCAAGATAATTTTATTTATTGATGAACTTCATACCATAGTAGGCGCAGGCAAAACCGACGGCGCAATGGATGCAGGCAATCTTTTAAAACCGATGCTTGCCCGTGGCGAACTTCACTGTATCGGCGCAACAACGTTAGACGAGTACCGCAAGTATATTGAAAAAGATGCGGCTTTGGAAAGGCGTTTCCAGCCCGTTATGGTAACTGAGCCTGACGTTGAAGATACCATTTCAATCTTGCGCGGATTAAAGGAAAAGTACGAAATTTTCCATGGTGTAAGGATTCACGATAACGCCTTAATTGCCGCCGCAACTCTTTCAAACCGCTATATTACCGACCGTTTTCTTCCCGATAAGGCAATCGACCTTGTTGATGAAGCATGCGCCTTAATAAGAACGGAAATCGATTCAATGCCCTCCGAACTTGACGACATGCGCCGTAAGATCATGCAACTTGAAATTGAGGAAATGGCACTTTCCAAGGAAACGGACACTCTTTCCGTTGAGCGCCTTGAAAAGTTAAAGGAAGAACTTTCCGAGGAGAAAGAACAGTTCAACGCAATGAAAGCCAAGTGGGAAAAGGATAAAAGCGAGATCGAATCGGTTAAAACAATAAAAGCCGATATTGATAAAACTAACCTTGAAATTGAAAGTGCCCAGCGCCTTTACGATTACGAAAAGGTTGCCAAGTTAAGATATTCTTACTTGCCCGAACTTGAGAAAAAGTTAAAGGATGCCGAAGAAAAAGCGAAAACTTCATCTTTGATACGCGATACGGTGACAGATGAAGAAATCGCAGGCATCGTTGCAAAATGGACGGGTATCCCCATTAAAAAACTTGTTGAGGGCGAGCGCGAAAAAATTCTTAACCTTGAAAAGATCCTCCATGAGCGCGTAATCGGTCAGGACGAAGCCGTTACAAAAGTTTCAGAAGCAATTCTTCGTTCCCGTGCAGGCATTGCCGACCCCAACCGCCCCATAGGCTCCTTCCTGTTTTTAGGACCTACGGGCGTAGGTAAAACAGAACTTGCCAAAGCACTTGCCCAAAGTCTTTTTGATGATGAAAAGAACATGGTAAGAATCGATATGAGCGAGTATATGGAAAAGTTTTCCGTTTCCCGCCTTATCGGAGCGCCTCCCGGATACGTTGGCTATGACGAAGGCGGTCAGTTGACAGAGGCAGTCCGCCGCCGCCCCTATTCGGTAATTCTTTTTGACGAGATCGAAAAGGCACACCCCGACGTTTTTAATATTCTGCTTCAAGTTTTAGATGACGGCAGGATCACCGATTCCCAAGGCAGAACAGTTGACTTTAAAAATACGGTAATTATTTTAACAAGCAACTTAGGCTCACAGTATCTTTTGGAGGGAATCAGTGAAAAGGGCGAAATTTCAGAAAATGCCCGTGATCAGGTTGAAAATTTGTTAAAACAAAGTTTCCGCCCCGAATTTTTAAACAGACTTGATGAAATCGTTTTCTACAAGCCTTTAACTAAAAACGATATTAAGGGTATTATTGATATTTTGCTTAAAAATCTTGAAAACCGCCTGAAAGACCGTTCTCTTAATCTTTTCGTTACCGATTCGGCAAAAGACTTTATCATCGAAAAAGGCTTTGATCCCATCTACGGTGCAAGACCTTTAAAACGCTATATTCAAAGCAAGGTGGAAACGCTTATCGCCAAAACCATTTTGGAAAAAGACCTTGAACTTTTCGAAACCTTAACAGTTGATGCCAACGAAAACGGAATATTTATAAAATAAGATATAATTCGACCCCCAACGTTAGTTCAATACTCTAACTATTGGGGGTCGATTCATTTTAAAACTTATTTTAACGGAATTTTTTCAAAACTCAAACGGGTAAGCAGTTCAGTATTGCATGTAGCATAAGCATTTCCGCCTTCAACATACACGTCGCCTGCAACTTTAATTAAATACTTATCCCACACAAAATATGCATTTGTTATGTCAAAATCAAGCCTTGTTTGAAAGGTAACGTTTCGTTCCTTACCGTCAATATTTATTATTTGATGATTAATGTTATTATATTCTTCGGTTATTTTCCATTGTCCTGTTGTATCACCGTCACGATATTTCCTATATCCCATATATCCGTCAGCATCAGCCGCGTCAATATACGCTTCGTCTATATACATTATGTTAATTCTGTAGTTATATCCATCATCATCAAAATGATACATAAACTGTGGCGGAACATTAGGTTTTACGTAGTAAGGCTCAATAATTACTGCACCGCTTGTGCCTCTGTCAGCCAACGTTGAGGGCTCACCGTCAAAGCATGGGCGAATAATATAGCCTTCTTCCCTAACCCTATCTATTATACTGTTAAAATCTCCATTTTCATAGGTTTCTTCATCAACAGTATTTATAAAATTTATCATATCCTCAAAAGAAAATTCATCGTGGGGTTGCTGTAGCGGTAGTTCATTATTAACGTTAGTGGGAATACTTGTCGCTTCTGCATTTGCATTTTTAGTATTTATTGCTTCATTGCTTGTATTTGCATTTTCATTGCAACCAACAAAGGATATCAAACATAATACTATAATAAGAATTATTGAATATATT
>JAZULU010000202.1:0-6103 GCA_045603265.1 Clostridia bacterium | reverse complement strand
TGGCCCAAAGAGCCTCATCGACTTGACTTTGAAAGAGATTATCTTATTTTGAATGAACAAGATGAAGTTTTAATAAAAGGCACAAGTCAATGGGTTTTGATCAATAGTGATACTCGTAAAATTGCCCGTGTAAATGATGTTTATACTAAGATCGATGAATTTTGTACGGACTCTGCTTTTGATGAAAAAATCGTCCGCGTTCAGGATTTTGATGAAGTATCACCGGCAATAAGCGTAACAAGTAGATTTTCTGAACTTGATTCAAACGGACACGTAAATAATACCCGTTATGCCGATTACGTTGTAAATGCTATTGCTCCAAAAGAACCGCTGAATATAAAGGCATTTCAACTTGATTTTCATAAGGAGATTATGTGCGGTGATGATACGGATATATTCTTTGCGGAAAATGAAAAAGTTATTTTTGCAAAAGGCATGCAAGACGGAAATATAATGTTTTTATGCAGAATAGAAAAAAACTGAGAAAAAGTATATGTATAAACACAAAGGCACTTATGAGCATATGTTCATAAGTGCCTTGCTTATTGGGTTTTTAGATTAAAATACAAATCAAACCACCGTTGCCGTCGTTTACGATACGCTCCATGGTTTTTTGTATCTTTTTGCGCGCTTCAAAGGGCATATTATTAAGTTTTGTATCAATTCCTTCCATAACCAGGGAGTTAAGACTTTTGCCGAACATATTGCTTTCCCAAATTCTTTGAGGATCATTTTCAAATTCACTCATAAGATAGTTTACAAGTTCTTCGCTTTGTTTTTCACTACCTACAATGGGATTGACTTCCGTTGCAATATTTACTTGCATCAGGTGAAGACTTGGTGCGCTTGCTTTAAGTTTGATGCCAAAGTGTCCGCCTTGTTTTACGATTTTCGGTTCTTCTAAAGTCATTTCATCCATTGACGGTGAAACCACACCGTAACCGGTCAGGCGCACTTGTTCAAGGGCATCTGCAATACGGTCATACTCTGTTTTTGCATTTATCAGATCACGCATAAGTGATATAAGATGATAGTCGCCTTTTATTTCACAGCCACATTCTTCGCCTAAAATGCGATAAAATAGATCGGTGTTGACGTGAAGATCATAAGTAACGGCGCCTTCGCCTAAAAGCACGCGATCAAGAGTGATGCTTTTAATATTTTCACCGGATTTGAAATCAGATAAAATTTCGGCATAGTCACGCATTTTCTTTATTTCACCTTCAAAAGAAACCTTTGAAAGAATTTCTTCAACAAGTGGATGGTCAGGTGATAGTGCCTGAATCCAACGTGGGATGCGGATACGCAACTCACGCAATGGGAACTCGAACAAAACACGTTCCAAAAGTGCCTGAATATCAGGTAATTCCATTTGCGAAACGTCGATAGGTAAAATTGGTACATTGTATTTTTCTTCTAAAGCCATCTGAAGTTTTTGGGTTTCGATGGAGTAGGGCTCCGTGGTGTTCAATATAACAATAAAAGGTTTTTTACATTCTTTAAGTTCTGAAATAACACGTTCTTCAGCGTCAATATAACTGCTTCGGGGAATGTCCGTAAAAGAGCCGTCAGTTGTTACCACAACACCGATGGTGGAGTGATCGCAAATAACTTTTCGCGTACCTATTTCGGCAGCCTTTTCAAAAGGTATTTCTTCGTCAGACCAAGGTGTTTTTACCATTCGCGGCATATCGTTTTCGGTGTGCCCCAAAATTCCGTCAATAAGATAGCCTACACAATCCACAAGTCGCACTTTTACGCTTGTGTGCTCATCAAGATTTATCTTTACCGCTTCGTTTGGAACAAACTTTGGCTGAGTAGTCATAATCGTCTTTCCGCTTGCTGATTGGGGAAGTTCGTCAAGAGCACGTATTTTATCATTTTCGTCTTCTATGTTGGGTAATACTTGAAGATCCATAAATTTTTTTATAAAGGTGGATTTGCCGCTTCTTACGGGCCCAACAACGCCTAAATAAATATCGCCGTTTGTACGTTCGGAAATATCTTTGTATAAATCAAACTGTTCCACTTTTTATCCTCCTTACCGATTTAAACACACTAATTACTATGATTGAAAATCTTGCGATATGACATTTTTTATTTCTTGTTTACAATTTTGCCTTTATATAGTATAATTTATAGGATATTAAATAATAGGGGTATTGTATGCGTAGGTTCTATTGCGAAATAGAAAACATCATAGATGACGTTGTGTACTTTGATAAAAACGAGTCAAAGCACATTTCAAAAGTTCTTCGCCTTGAAAAAGGGGAGGAGATAATTGTGTCAACCGGTGACGGCATTGATAGATACTGTACCCTTATACACTCAGGTGAAGAATGTTCTGCACATATAGACAGAACAGAATTAAACGAAAATGAGCCTAAGTCTGAAATAATTTTATTCCAATCGGTGATAAAAAATGAGAAAATGGATTTTCTTGTTCAAAAAGTTTCTGAATTAGGTATAACAAAAATAGTGCCGATAATAACCGAGCGCACGGTAGTTAAAATAGAAGATGCCAAAAAGGAAGAAAAAAAGCAGGAACGGTGGCAGAAGATCGCCCTTGAAGCGTGCAAGCAATGCGGAAGAAGCCGTGTTCCCGAAGTTCTTAAGGCAATAAAAATAAAAGACGCAAAAACTCTTTTTGATGTGTGCGATGAAAAATTTGTGTGCTACGAGGAAGAAAAAACACAGAATATAACAAATGCGGTACATTCAGCACCTATAGTCGGATATTTTATAGGTCCTGAAGGCGGAATTACCGAAGAAGAACATAAGTTTTTAAAAGAGCAGGGATTTATAAGCGTTTCTTTAGGCAAAAGGATACTTCGTGCTGAAACTGCCGCCATTTGTGCAGGCGCGGTAATACTTGCGCTTATGGGTGAGATGGATGTATAAATGCGCAGTGGCATCTTTAGGGTGCAAAGTCAATCAATGTGAAGCAGAAGCTTTAAAAGAAGAAATGTGCACACTGGGATATGAAATAGTTGATTTTTCAAAAAAAGCAGACGTTTATATAATAAATACTTGCTGTGTAACGGCTGAGGGTGAAAGAAAATCAAGGCAAACTGTTCGTAAAGTACAAAACGTAAACAAAGATGCGATAATATGCGTTACCGGTTGTGCGGCACAAAGGGCACCTGAAGTTTTTAAAAATATTGACGGTGTTTCAATAGTTTGCGGTAATTCTAAAAAACATTTGCTTCCTCAAATGATAGAAGAAAAGTTCAACGATATAATTGTTGAAGATATGACACGTTTTGATACATATCAGGATATGCCTGACAGTATAAGCGAAAAAACTCGTGCTTTTATAAAGATACAAGACGGTTGTAATAATTTTTGTTCATATTGCATTATCCCATACGTTCGCGGCAGAGAAAGATCGCGTAGTATTGACAGTATTGTTTCTGAATGTAAGGAACTTTCAAAAAAAGGCTTTAAGGAAATCGTCATAAACGGAATCCACTTATCTTCTTACGGCAAGGAGTGGGGTATAACTCTTGCTGACGTAGTTGAAAAAGTTTCTGAAATAGAAGGAATTGAACGGGTACGATTGGGGTCCCTTGAGCCTAACGTTATAACTGATGAATTTCTTAATAAAGTTACAAAGCACAAAGAATTTTGCAGGCAGTATCATTTGTCTTTGCAATCAGGCTCAAATGGCGTTTTGAAGCGCATGAACAGAAAATACACGGCAGAAGATTATTTAAAAGCCGTTGAGCGTATCCGTAAAAATTATTCTTTATCGGCAATTTCTACCGATATAATCACAGGGTTTCCCGGTGAAACGGAAGAAGAATTTAACGAAACACTTTTATTTCAAGATAAAGTAGGTTTTGCGTGGGTGCACGTTTTTCCATATTCCGTTCGCGAAGGTACTGTGGCAGAAAAAATGCCTTTCCAACTTGAAAAAGAGGTGAAGGCAACACGCGCCCATATTCTTTCACAAAAATGTAAAGAAAACGGAATCAAATACCGCAAGAATTTTATCGGAGAAGTAAAGACTGTTCTTGCTGAAACCAATGATAACGGAATCCAGCAAGGCTTAACGGAAGAACATATTACGGTATATTTTGAAAGTGAACCGTTAGAAAATCAGTTTGTAAAAATAAAAATAACCGACGTTACACCCGACGGTTTAAAGGGAGAAAGGATAAAATAAAATGGATTGTATTTTTTGTAAAATAGTTGATGGACAAATACCTTCAAGCAAGGTTTATGAAGATGATCAGGTGCTTGCTTTTAACGATATAAACCCTGCAGCACCGGTGCATATTCTTGTTATTCCAAAAAAACATATCGAAAGTGCAGTTAAATTAACAGATGAAGACGATGCGCTTATCGCACACATTTTTAAGGTTATCCGTACTATTGCAGAAGAACAAAATCTTGAAAATGGATTCAGACTTGTCAGCAATATCGGTGAAGACGGTGGGCAGACCGTAAAACATCTTCACTTCCACATTTTAGGTAAAAAGAAATTTACTGAAAGTTTCGGCTGATAACAAACTGTAAAGTTTTATTAAACTTAAAAGCATAGATATTTACTTCAGGGAACAAATATTATAAAATATATCATAGGATGTGATATTTTGGAAAATCAGCAGGCAGTGCAGAATGAGCGCAATATGCCCAACGATATTGAAAGTGAACGTTCGGTATTAGGTGCAATACTTCTTAACAGCGAGTGTATAAATCTCGTTTACGAAAAGATTAAAAACAGCGAATATTTTTATCGCTCAAACAACCGTGAAATATACGATGCAATGTGCGAACTTTTAAAGGCGGACACACCCATAGATATGGTTACGCTTTCCAGCGAACTTTTAAAACGCGGTATGCTTGAAAACGTTGGCGGAATTACTTACCTTACCGAACTTACCGGTGCAGTACCTTCTGTTGCAAACGTTGAGCATTATGCGGATATCGTTGTTGAAAAATATAAATTGAGAAGGCTTATTACCGAACTTAGCAAATCGGTTTCCGAGTGTTACGGTTCTGAGCGTGAAGCCAAGGAAATTATCGAAGGTGCTGAAAGTTCACTTTTTAATATTTCAATGAATAATGAGGCTTCAAAACTGACCCATGTAAGTGAAACGGTAAACGAAGTTTATGAGGAAATAAGGCAGATATATCTCAATCATGGCAGAACACGCGGTGTTCCCACGGGTTTTTATGAGATCGACCAGATGACAGGCGGACTTCAGCCTGCAAACCTTATTATCATTGCAGGTCGTCCCAGTATGGGTAAGACATCACTTGCTATGAATATGGCGGCTCATGCGGCTATGGTTGAAAAAAAGTCAGTTGCTTTTTTCTCACTTGAAATGAGCAGAAACGATCTTTTAATGCGTCTTATCGGTACTGCTGCGGCAGTTGATGGTAATAAGATCCGCTCAGGCAATCTTGAGCCTGAAGATTGGGAACGTATTTATGATGCAACTGAACTTTTAAACAATTCCAAACTTTACATTGATGATACAACACAGATAGGTGTTACAGAAATAAGAAGTAAGTGCAGAAGGATCAAAGATCTTGCATTGGTTGTTATCGACTATATTTCACTTATGGCAACGGAAAACAAGGAAAGCCGTCAACAGGAAGTTTCGCTTCTTTCAAGACAGTTAAAGGGTCTTGCCCGCACGCTTAATGTGCCCATTATAGTTCTTTCACAGCTTAACCGTGGCGTTACATCAGGAAGAAAAGGTCATACACCTATGCTTTCTGACTTGCGTGAATCGGGCGCAATCGAACAGGATGCCGACTTAGTTATGCTTGTTCACCGTCCGGGTTATTATCAGGATGAAGATGAGGATGTTGATAAGAATTTAGCTGAAATAATTATTGCAAAACAGCGTAACGGCTCAACGGGTACGGTTGAACTTACCTGGAAGCCTGAACTTACACAGTTCGTAAGCCGTTCCTATCGCGAAGAAGAATAAACGGAGGATTTTTATGATAGAAATTGAAAATCTCACCAAACGTTACGGTGATAAATTGGCTGTTGATAATATCAGCTTTAAAGTAAAAAAAGGATCGATAGTTGGCTTTTTAGGTAGAAACGGTGCTGGAAAAAGTACAACGATGAATATTATTA
>JAZULU010000201.1:0-9528 GCA_045603265.1 Clostridia bacterium | reverse complement strand
AAAAATAAAAGGCTTACGCCCTCGGTTCGATAAATCGAACAGGAGTATATTTTGTTCACAGTTCGATAAACTGGAAAAGTAATTATAAGAAACAAAGTGAGGGGAAGTTCGATAAACCGGAAAAGCAGAAAATAGGCATTGTTTGGTTTTATGGGATTTTTAAAATTCTGCATCATAAGTTCTTGACGAAAACATCCAAAAATAGTATTATATAAATATAAAAATATTTGTGAGGTGAACGTGATGGAAGACGGAAGTAGTAGTACGCTGTTTTGTTGTTTAATATATTGCTATGAACCCCATTCCGTTGCGTTTAGGGGATAGTTATATATTTTATAATAAAACGGTGCTCTTACGTTAAAAATCAGCGTAGGGGCATTTTTTTGCGTACTTTTCCGATTTTATCAAAAAAAGGAGGTACTTATGGAAAACAAAGAAAATTTTTTAAGTGAGATCAACGGATTTTTGGAAGAAAAGAATTTCAAAAAAATCGCACAAGTTTTAAGTGAAATGCAGCCGGTAGATATTGCTGAAAGCGAATCACTTTTTTCAAAAAAAGAAAAGGCGTTGCTTTTTAGGCTTTTACCCAAAGATCTGGCGGCGGAAGTGTTCGTTGAACTTGATACGGATACTCAGGAAGAACTTATTTCCTCATTTACCGATACAGAACTTAATCAGGTTTTTAAAGAGTTGTTCATTGACGATACGGTTGATATTATTGAGGAAATGCCTGCAAGCGTTGTCAGAAGGATTTTGAAAAACTGTCCTAACGATATGCGCAACGAAATCAATTCGCTTCTTGCTTTTTCGGATAACACCGCAGGCAGTATCATGACTACCGAGTACGTTGCATTAAAGCCTGAAATGACTGTTAAAGATGCGTTTTTGCATATAAGAAAAGCAGGTCTTGATTCGGAAACGGTCTACACCTGCTACGTCAAAGACGAAAAACGCACCCTAATTGGCGTTGTTACAATTAAAGATCTGCTTTTAAGCGATGAGGACGAGAAGATCAAAAACGTGATGAATGAAAACGTAATCTACGTTGAAACCCTTTCCGACCGTGAAGAAGCGGCAAAACTTCTGGATAAATACGACTTTTTGGCACTTCCCGTAACCGATAAAGAAAAGCGCCTTGTGGGCATCATCACCGTTGACGATGCTATTGATGTTTTTATGGAAGAGGTTGAAGAGGACTTCTCAAAAATGGCCGCCGTTATGCCCATTGAAGATTCATATTTTAAAACAAGCGTTTTTAAACACTCCCTTTCAAGAATCTTGTGGCTTATCGTGTTAATGATCTCCGCCACAGTAACGGGATTTATAATCACCCATTACGAGGAGGCTTTCAAGACCGTTCCCCTTTTGATTGCGTGCCTTCCCATGCTTATGGGTACAGGCGGTAACTGCGGATCCCAATCTTCCACAATGGTTATCCGCGCCCTTGCCACCGATGAAATAAATTTAAAAGATATTTTTAAAGTCTGGTGGAAAGAGATCTGTATTTCCCTTGTTGTGGGAATCGTTCTTGCAATAGTAAATACCGCCCGTGTTTTTCTTCTTTACGGCTTTACAAGCGAAATATTATTGCTTGCCATAACCAATGCTCTGGCGCTTTTGTTTACGGTAACTCTTGCACAGAGTCTTGGCTGTCTTTTACCCATGGGTGCAAAGGCGATAAAACTTGATCCTGCCATTATGGCGGCGCCGTTAATTACGACAATAGTCGACGCTTTAAGCGTTATGGTGTTCTTTTTAGTGGCGGTAAAAGTGTTTGCTTTATAAAAATTTTGCATTAAAAGAATTTTTGTGATATAATATAACAAGAGGTGATATTTTTGAAAAGATTATTTGGTACTGATGGTGTTCGCGGTGTTGCTAACACCGAACTTACTCCGGAACTTGCCTTCAAATTAGGTAAGGCAGGCGCAACAGTTTTAACAAGTGAAATTCATAAACCTAAAATACTTATCGGCCGTGATACAAGAATTTCGGGACAGATGCTTGAATCTGCTTTAGTTGCAGGTATGATGAGCGTCGGTGCTGACGTTCTGATTGCAGGTATCATTCCCACACCTGCAGTTGCATATTTAACGCGCTACTATTCTTGCGATGCAGGCGTTATGATCTCGGCAAGCCATAACTCAGTTGAATTTAACGGCATCAAGTTCTTTGACGGTGACGGTTTTAAACTTCCTGATTCCGTTGAAGATCAGATCCAGGCTTTAATTGAATCGGGGGATATGCCTTGTCCCGTTGGTGCGGATATCGGCAGAATGATTCCCGTTAAAAATGCAAAGGAAGATTATAAGGATTTCCTTGCCTCCACCATTGACGTGCGCCTTGACGGTATCGAAGTGGTTATGGACTGCGCTAACGGTGCGGCTTCTTCCGTTGCACCGCAGCTTTTTAAAAGTCTTGGTGCAACAGTTTATCCATACTATTTCCTGCCCGACGGAACTGATATTAACTTAAACTGCGGTTCGACCCATTCTGACAGAATTTGTGAGATAGTAAAGGAGATCGGCGCAGATATCGGTATCGCTTTTGACGGTGATGCGGACCGTCTTATTGCTTGCGATGAGCGCGGTGTTGAACTTGACGGCGACCATATTATGGCAGTTTGCGCCAACATGCTTAAAAACGAGGGCAGACTTAAGAAAAACACTTTGGTGGGCACTGTTATGAGTAATATGGGTCTTGATATCTTTGCTCAAAAGCATGGTATCAAGGTTGAAAAGACAGGCGTTGGCGACAGATACGTTTTAGAAAAAATGCTTGAAGATGATCTTTCTTTAGGTGGTGAAAAAAGCGGTCACGTTATTTTCCTTGAGTATAATACCACCGGTGACGGTCTTTTGACGGCATTACAGTTGCTTCGTGCAAAGGCGGTTGCCAAGAAAGAAATGAGCGTTCTGGCTGAGGGTATGAAAAATCTGCCTCAGGTGCTTGTAAACATTAAGGTAGCAGAAGATAAAAAAGAACTTTACAAAACAGACGAAAATATTTTAAAAGAAATCAAACTTGCTGATGTTGCACTTAAAGGCAGGGGCAGAACTCTTATCCGCGCCAGCGGTACTGAGCCTCTTATCCGCGTTATGCTTGAGGGGGATGACGTTAAGGAAATTGATAACTTCGCCCTTAAAATTGCAAAGGCCATCGAAAAGGCTTGCGACGGCAAAATTAAATAGGAGATTTTTATGAGTCAGGTAAAAACACGTCAACAAATTGAAGAAAAGTATAAGTGGAGTTTATTAGATATTTTTGAAAGCGACGAAAAATGGGAGGAAGCCTTTGAAAAAATCAAAACTCAAATTCCTGCTCTTTGCGCTTTTAAAGGTAAGTTAAAGGATAAATTTGAACTTAAAAAGTTTTTCACCCTTGAACACGAAATTTCACTTCTTGGCGAGAAACTTTACGTTTACGCTAAAATGAGCAGGGATCAGGATAACGGCTGCGATACCTACGTTTCCCTTTGCGATAGGGCATATTCCCTTTTAATGGAACTTGAAACTGAAACTGCTTTTGTTACTCCTGAACTTAATGAACTTGATGATAGTGTTCTGCTTACATGGGCAGATGAACAGATGTTTGAGGATAACAGCCTTTATCTTAAAGGAATCGTTAGAAACAAGGAACATCTTTTATCGGAAAAGGAAGAAAGGCTTCTTGCCATGAGTGCGGAGATGGCATCTTCCTACGATACTATTTTCACCATGCTTGATGACGTGGACATGAAGTTTAACGATATCACATTGCCTGACGGTACTAAAACTGAACTTTCGCACGGCAGATACGGTCTGTTTTTGCGTGACAGATGCAGGGAAACAAGAAAACAAGCCTACGTTTCCATGTACGAAGCACACAAAAACAGTATAAATACTTTGGCTTCACTTTACTCCTCAAGCGTTAAAAAGGATGTTTTCTATGCCCGCGCAAGAAATTTTTCCTCCGTTTTAGACGGAGAACTGTTTTCGGGAAACATTCCCAAAGAAGTTTATACGGGGCTTATTGATGCGGTGCACAAAACTTTCCCTGCCATGCACAGATACGTTGAAATGAGGAAAAAACTTCTTAATATTGACGATCTTAAAATGTACGATATGTATCTTCCTGTTGTTGAAGTTCCCGAGCAGAATTTTTCCTATGAAGAAGCCCAGGAACTTTCCAAAAAGGCATTAGCACCTTTAGGTGAAGATTACGTTGAACTTTTACAAAGGTCCTTTGACGAAAACTGGATCGACGTTTTTGAAACAAAGGGCAAAACAAGCGGTGCTTATTCTTGGGGCACTTACGGCGTTCATCCATACATGCTTCTAAACTTCCAAGGCAAACTTGATGATGTGTTCACCCTTGTTCATGAGGCAGGACACTCCATGCACACTTACTATTCCGACAAAAATTTGTGCTACGAAAAGGCACAGTATAAGATCTTCGTTGCAGAAGTTGCTTCAACTGTAAATGAGGTGCTTTTATTAAAATATCTTCTTAAAAATTCTAAAGACGATAACATGAAAGCGTATTTATTAAATCACTTGCTGGAGCAGTTCAGAACTACCGTTTTCCGCCAGACTATGTTTGCTGAGTTTGAATATAAAACTCATACAATGTGCGAAGAGGGCGAGCCTTTGACGGTTAATGCACTAAACAAACTTTACGGCGATCTTAACCGCGCTTACTATGGCGACAGCGTCGAAACTGATGAGTATATTGAAACTGAGTGGTCGCGCATACCTCATTTCTACCGCGCCTACTACGTTTATCAGTACGCAACGGGATTTTCTTCGGCGGTAAAAATTGCCGATATGATTCTTTCTGAGGGCGCGCCTGCCGTTGAAAGATACAAAAAGTTCTTGTCTTCCGGCGGAAGCGATTTCCCCGTTGAACTTTTAAAGATTACCGGTGTTGATCTTACAAAGCCTGATGATATTCTTTCGGCTTTGAAAACTTTTGAAAATACGTTAAAAGAATTTGAGGAGATTTTAAAATGACAGGTTTTGATGATTCCGCTTTAAACTGGATGCTTGAAAAATATGAGGGCACAAAAAAAGAGGCTAAAGACGTTTTTAACCTTGCCCTTACCTATGATGTTGACTACATGGTTTCCGCAAAGATCATTGTTGACGGCGAATTTACCGATGAATATTACGATGAAGACGATGCTTTCGATTTTATTGTTGAGCATATCGGCAACGCTCTCCCGTCTTTAGATGGTGATACTCTTTCCGAACTTGTTGAAGAGTATATTGATTTGCATGACGCTTATATGGAGGAGATTGGGCTTCTCTCCTGGGAATAAGGCGTCAGAGCGCGAGAATTCTTCGAAAACATACCCCCTTGCAAAAAGCAAGGGGGTATTTTCTGTGTTGTGCACGGGATAAAAGTGCAGTCATTTATGTATCGTGTAAACTCCTTTGCTTTTACCCGCGCGATGATGAAATTTGCGCTTAACTATTGTTTTATTTATATTGCAAAAAAGGACAGATTGTTGTATAATGTTAAAAAATACAAGAGAGGAATATTAAGATGCTTAAGAAATTCAGTTTCGATAAAGACGTGTACTGTGTTAATTGCGGTGTCAGGACAGGTCTTTTAACAAGGGAAAGAACTATTGACGGCAAGTGTTTGTGCTTGAACTGTCAAAGTGCACTTCCCGCTTTTTACTTTGGAAAATTTCAAAATATGTCTTCGGAAGATTTTAAAGAGTTGTACTCTTACATGAACAAGGACTCCTTGGAACTTAAAAAGAAATTCAAGAAAGGTCAAAAGTTTTCCCATTTAAAACTTGATACGGCAAACGGTATCTTGTGCTACGGGCAGAAGCACACCGAGCCTATCTACCTTAAAATTGAAAATGTTTCACATTTTTATCTTGAGTTTTTTGAGGGCGCAACTGAGGGTATCGGCTCGGTTAAGATGGAACTTGAATGTGATTATCCTCAAATGTCAATTTATGAGGTGCTTTCCGAAACGGAGATAGGCACCGAGTGTTATAATTTTATGGATCTTTTTATTTCGGCAAAAAATTATAACAACAAACAACAGACCAAAAACGAATATAAAAAGTTTGAAGATTTCCGCGAGGAAAAGACTTTTGAAGAGCCTAAACATGATCCCGAACTTGAAAAGGCACTTAATCTGTTTATGTTTGACAGCGTTTCCGATATTACTGAGGAAAGTCTTAAAAAACAGAGAAACAGACTTATTAAAAGTTTTCACCCTGACTTGGGCGATGAAAATGATACAAAGTACGCCCAGAAGATCAACGATGCCTATGCCTTGTTGGCAAAGTATGTGAAGTAAGGGGGAGTGAAAAATGATTTTTTGGTTTATTCTTACGGTAGTTGTGGTTGCGGTAATTGCATTTGCACTTGCTTTCTTTGCACTTAAACTGTGGTTTATGATAACTTCTTTGTCAGTTACTTTTTCGCGGCTTGCAATGTCCTTGCTTGTTGCAACGGGAACGTCAATTTTTGCCTTCAAACTGGAACTTTTTGAAAGCCCGTTCTTGAATTTCGTGGTGCGTGCGGCAATCGTTTACGGAATCATTTATTTAGTTTCGTTCCTGCCCAGAGTCGGTGCGGCTATAGGCACTTTCTGTACTGCTATTATTTCCCTGCTTGCCAGCGCCCTGACTGTTGGCTTAGGCTTTTCCATTTACGATGCCATCGCAAAATCCGAAACAAAGTTTACCGAATCTTTCTGGTTCTACGTTATCATGGGCGTAATCGTTCTTATTGCAACGGGTTATAACTGGCTAAGCGATATTGCAAGTTTGAAAGAAAGACCTAAAGGTCCCAAATTCTTGCGCAATAAGTGGTTTGTAAGAATCGGCCGTGTTGTGGCTTCGCTTATTTACGGTTTCACACTTTTTATTATTCTTGCGCTTATGCTTAACACCGTTCTTCCCACATGGCCTTGGCTTCAGGCAATTATTTGCGTTGCACTTACTTCACTTGCATATGTTGCAGACCTCTATCTTTTCGATAGGGCGGCATAAAAAAATAGAAATAATAAAGGCACATTCTTCATAGAATGTGCCTTTGTCTTTACCCTTTTATTGTAAATATGCAACCGTCGCAGGCGGGGATTTCGTTTAAAGCATTAAGGTAAACTTTATCAACTTCAACGCCGTTGAAGATAAGTTCTGGGTCAACGGTTTCATTTGAAAGGTTAAGGACCGTCACCGTTTTATCTGCAATCGTTACGGTTGCAAAGGGATTTTTTGAACGGACGGGTTTGTTTTCCAAAATCTCTTTAAAAGCGTACTCATAAACAACTTCTCTGCTCTTGTTAAAGGCAAATGCTTCTGTAAGCATTTCTTCTTCCATGGGGAAGTTAAGGAAGAAAATTTTGCCTTTGCCGTAAGCATGCTCAGAGAATAAGGGATTTTCTTTTGAATCGCTTGCGATAACCGTTGCGCCCATGGGCTTCATAACACGTCTTTGGATATATTTATAGGGTATCTTTTTTTCAAAAAGTTCAAATTCGCCCGAAATTTCGGGGAACATTTCGTTGTACTGAACTTCAAGACCGAAGACCTCTTTGAACTCGGTGAAGAAAGCGTTGTGATTGGAAACGTAAAGCGTTGCACCCTCAAAAACACGGTTTTTAAGGTCGTTATAATATTCTTGGTAAAGACAGCCATCACCAACGGTGGAAGGCATAATATAGGCTTTTTTGTCGGGCAGAGGGGTGTTTGGAGCAACGAACTCGGCTTCAAGACCTGCCTGCTTTGCCAAAATGTAACTCATGTAAGCAAGACCCCAACAATCGGTGTTGCGGGTTAAAAGAATCGCCGCATCTGTTTTGGGTGCAGATTGTTTTAAGCCCGTTTTTTGTAAAAATTCGCCATACTTCTACATTTCGAGGAAGTATTTTTTTGGCTTGTAATCTTTATCGAGCATGCCCAACTCTCTTTCAAGCATGCACCAGTTATAGGGCGGTGCGGTCAAATGGCTTTGCTCGTGGGCGCACCACCAGAGAACACCCGGTGAATTTTCTGCCCAGTTAGATAAAAGATTTATGCGCATGAAATCGGCAGAAACCTCATCAGAACAGATAGAATTACTTAAAGTGCCCAATTCTTCAACCAAACAAGGCTTTTTGCTTATGTCTTTATATAAAACCGTTTCCGTTGTGCCGTGCATAAGCGTGCGGATAGAATTTATGGGATCAACGTCACAATGGGGAACGAAGTATGCGTATGGGTGAGTTGTAAGCATATCGGTGGTTTCGCCCTGATCTTCGATAAGCCAGGGTTTATCCTGAACGGAAAGACCGTGCATACCGCTTATTACGGGACGGGTGTTGTCATAAGCGCGAATGGTGTTTGCAATAAGACTCGACCAGTTAAAGGCAGTTTCACGGCAATCACAAGAGGACATACAGTTGCACTCATTGCCCAAATTCCAGGCATAAATTGCCTTTTTGTTTTTAAATCGGGAAACGATGCCCGAAACAAGTTTTATCTGGAAACGCAGTGAAACGGGGTCGGTATAAACGTTTTTGCCTTCCAATGCGGTGGGCGCGAACATTCTTCCGCTCATCCAACCTGTTACGATGCCCACAATAAGTTTAAAACCGTATTTTTCGGCTAAATCACAAAAAATATCGAAACGTTCAAGCATTGTTTCGTCAAGATAATAGGGGTTTGTAGGCTCGGAAAGGTCTTTCATGGCATAGCCTTTAATTGAAAATCCGCCGCCGTAAAGCGTAACGACGGGCTGAAAATCGCGCCAGTTAATGAAAACTCGAAGTGCGTTTACGTTGTTTTCTTTTAAAATCTGAAAATCCTTTTCAACTCTTTTTTCATCCCAGTTTACCCACATGTCGGTGCCTGCGTGGCTGGCCCAATAGTTGCAACCTATTAAAAACTCCATAAAAATCCTCCCAAACATATTGTTGATTTAATTATATATTTCTTTGTTATGAGTGTCAATATGCTAAAAGCGCAATTTTTATGGAAAAACACGCAATATTTAAAGATTTTTTGTGACAAGAATAAAATTTTACGCATAAAATATAGTGCTGCACGTTGTTTTTTACCGCTTTGCGAATGTGATATTTTGCTTCGCAAAGTGGTATTTATTTCAGAAGAGAAATATGCAACGCTTGCCCGTTGATGATATGCAATGCTTCACTTCGTTTCGCATTGATTGCGGTGTGCGCCTTACGGCGCAACTTTATATTGAAAAATGATAACAAAAACCTATATGCGAAAGGAAAAACTTTCGCTCATGGTAGTATTTTAGGAGATAGTAAAATGAACTGGATACGTATAACAGTAAAAACCACCACAGAGGGGTCAGACGCTATATCTGAGGTATTGGCAAATGTTTCCGCAGGGGGCGTGATAATTGAAGATAAGGAAGATCTTAAAAATTATGACCGTCCAAAGGAGCAGTGGGACTACATTGACGAAGAGTTGATGGATGCTTACGGTGAAGAGGTGTTGGTTCGCGGCTTTGCTGAGGCAACGGACACTGAGGCGGAAAATTTTGTTCGTGAGAGCATCAAAAATTTAAA
>JAZULU010000200.1:0-5615 GCA_045603265.1 Clostridia bacterium | reverse complement strand
CTTTTCCACTTTATCGAACTATGAACTTTTTTCGTCCAAAAGCCTCCCCTCAAACTCAATAAAACACTTCATCCATCGTTAGGCCTTTTGCATCGGCGGTCATGCCTGCATCCTGGCGGGCTTTTCCCTCGATAATCTCTTTAACGGTTTCGGGTGATTTTTTGCCTTTGCCCACCTCAATGAGCGTGCCTGCAATAATGCGCACCATATTATATAAAAATCCGTTGCCCTCAACGATAATTTCAATAAGTTCGTCATTTTTTTTAATATCAAGACGGCTGACTGTTCTCACGGTAGTTTTCACGCTGCTGCCTTGAGCGCAGAATGCCTTAAAATCGTGAGTTCCCTTAATAAATTCGGCGGCCTTTTGCATTTTCGCTAAATCAAGTTTTTCGGGAACGTGCATAGTAAATCTGCCCCAAAGTGCCGAAGCGTGAGGTGACGCAAAAATTCTGTAAATGTATCTTTTGCCCTTGGCAGAAAAACGGCAATGGAAGTTTTCCTCCGCCTGCCAGGACTTTTTAATGCGGATGTCTTTGGGCAACCTGGAGTTTAAAATAAAGGCAAATTTTTCGCCGGGAATGTTGGTGTCAATATCAAAATGACCGCACTGACCGCGGGCATGAACACCTGAATCTGTTCTGCCTGCACCGAAAACCGCAATTCTGCCCTTGCCCAAAGGCAAAAGAGCCTCTTCAATTTTTTCCTGAACGGTAACGTCATTTTTCTGGATCTGCCAGCCTGCGTAGTCCGTACCGTCATACTCAACAATAAAAGCAACGCGCATATTAACCTACCAAGAACGGAAAAATATCTTTTAATAAAAACACGTCCAAAAGAACGAGAGCGCATATAAGTGCACCAACAAGAAACGCCCAAAAATCAGCCTTTTTCATTTTAAGAACTTTAAGGCGCGTTCTGCCTTCGCCCCCGTGATAGCACCGAGCCTCCATAGCAGAGGCAAGTTCGATTGCCCTGTGAAAAGCACTTGCCAAAAGAGGAATCAAAAGTGCAATTATCGCCTTTGCACGTTTAAAAAGACTTCCCTCATCAAAGACCGCACCGCGTGCGGACTGTGCTTTCATAATTTTATCGGTTTCTTCCGTTAAAATGGGAATAAACCGTAGCGCGATGGACATCATCATTGCAATTTCGTGGGCAGGAAAACCTATCTTCTTAAAAGGCGACATAAGCCGTTCCAAACCGTCAGTAAGTTCGATGGGCGAGGTTGTAAGTGTCATAAGTCCTGCGCCGACGATCAAAAGCATAAGCCGAATTGCCATAAACAGTGCGCGGATAATTCCGCCGTAGGTAAGTGTAATAAATTTCCAGGAAAAAATTACCGTTCCCTCTCTAAAGAAAAACATGTTCAGCAAAAAAGTAAATATAAGAATAAAATATACCGCCTTCAAACTTGAAAGCAACTTTTTAAAGGGAATTTTACCTATGATTGCCACGGCGCAGATAAATAATGCACACATGAGCAAACCTGCAAATGTCTTTGAAATAAAGGTAAAAACGATAAAAAACAGTGTTAAAAGAATTTTTGTTCTGGGATCAAGGGAGTGAATGATACTTTTTACGGGATAGTACTGACCAATGGTAATTTCTCTCATTTTGCACCTCCCGAAAGATATTCAACGAACCTGTCTATCTTGCAGATGTTTGCGGGAATATTTTTTCCGCGCTCATTCATCTCATGAACAAGGCGCGAAACGGTGGGCAACTCTAAACCAAGTTCAAGAATTATATCTTTATTTTCAAAAACCGTTTCAGGTGTAGAATCAAGGCATTTTCTGCCCTTATTCATAACCACCACGCGGTCTGAAATTTCAGCAATATCGTCCATATTATGGGAGATCATAATAATGGTAGCGTTATAATTTTTGTGATAATCTTTGATAACGGAAAGAATTTCCGCCTTGCCTAAAGGATCAAGCCCGGCAATAGGCTCATCCAATACCAGAACTTTAGGGCGCATGGACAAAACGCCTGCAATGGCAGCGCGCCTTTTCTGTCCCCCCGAAAGTTCAAAGGGCGACATTTCCCTTAAATTTTCAGGTAATTTTACAAGATCCATAGCCTCTTTAACGCGAAAATCGATCTCACTTTGCGAAAAACCCATATTTTTAGGGCCAAAGCCGATATCAAGAGCAACGGTTTCGGCAAAAAGTTGATATTCGGGATACTGAAAAACCATGCCCACGCGCTGTCTTAAAGATTTAAAATCAGGCTTTTTCACCAAAAGATCGATACCCTCAATAACCATTTTATCTGCGCTTGTTGCCTTCAAAATGCCGTTTAAGTGCTGAACGAGGGTAGATTTTCCCGATCCGGTATGCCCGATCACCGAAACAAATTCGCCGTCGGAAACTGAAAAATCAACGTTCTCCAGCGCCGCCACGAAAAAAGGCGAATCGGGATCGTATATGTGATTTAGATTTTTAATTTCTATTGACATAATTCTTCAACTAACTCCTCAAAGGTAAGAACGTTACGGGAAATTTCGATTCCCCTATCGTTTAATTTACGGGCGATATCGGTTACGGGCGGAACTTCAAGGGTAAGTTTTTTAATTTCATCCTCACGCTTAAAAATTTCCTCAGGAGTTCCCTCCATCTTCACAACGCCGTCGCCCATAACAACGATCCTATCGGCATTTACCGTTTCCTCCATAAAATGAGTAATGAACACAACGGTAATATTTTTTTCTTTATTCAGGCGAAAAACAGTATCTAAAACTTCGCGCCTGCCCTTAGGATCAAGCATTGATGTTGACTCATCCATAATGATAATTTCAGGCTCCATTGCGATCACGCCTGCAATGGCGATCCTCTGTTTTTGTCCCCCCGAAAGGCGGTGCGGTGCGCTTTCCTTAAAGGAAAGCATATTAACTTCTCTTAAAGCATCGTCAACGCGTTTTTGGAGTTCTTCCTGAGGCACGCCCAAATTTTCAGGGCCGAAAGCAACGTCCTCCTCAACGATGGTAGCCACCATCTGGTTATCGGGATTTTGAAATACCATGCCTGCTGAGGACCGTATTTTCAAAATATCCTTTTCGTTTTTGGTGTTCATGTTTTTAACGAAAACGTCGCCATGAGTGGGCAGAATAAGTCCATTAATAAGTTTTGCCAAGGTACTTTTTCCGCAGCCGTTATGACCTAATATGCAAAGAAACTCGCCCTTTTTGATATTTAGGGAAACTTTATGCAAAACTTCTTCCGATTCATCATCATAAGAAAAAGACGCATCTTTAATTTCAACTATGTTTTCCATTTTTCTCCTCTCCCTGATCTGAGGGAATATAATACTTTTTGCCCAAAAGTTCTGTGGGCATATACTGTTGTTCAACAAAATGGTTTGGGTAATCGTGGGGATAGAGATATCCAACTCCCCTGCCCAATTTTTCGTGACCTGAATAATGTGAATCTGAGAGATGCTCAGGCACCGTAACGTTTATTCTTGCATCTGCCGCCGCAGAATCAAGTGCCATAACAACAGAATTGCTTTTAGGCGCACGGCAAATGTAAATAATTGCCTGGGTTAAAGCAAGACGGCACTCAGGATAGCCTAATTTTTCAACGGCATTAAGGGCGCAGGTAGCCTGCACAAGAGCCATTGGATCGGCAAGACCAACATCCTCAGAGGAATGAGCGATCATGCGCCTGGCAATAATTCTTGGGTCGGCACCGCCCTCTATCATCTTCATTGCCCAGAAAACCGCCGCATCGGGGTCGGATCCGCGAAGTGATTTACAGAAAGCCGAAAGCATATCGTAAAAAAGACTTTCGTCCATATGAATGACAGGTTTTTGAATTGATTCTTCCGCAACGGAAATATCGATCTTCACCTTGCCCATATTGTCGGGTTTAGTGGTTAAAACGGCAAGTTCAAGGGCATTAAGAGCGCATCTGACGTCGCCCGAAGCCGTTACAACAAGGTGGTTTAAGGCATCCTCGTCAATTTCAACATCCATGTTCTTAAATCCGCGGGGATCTTTTATTGCAAGAAGCAGAGCCTTTTTAATATCTTCATTTGTTAAATGCTTGAACTCAAAAATCCTGCAACGGGAAACAAGAGCGCGAGTTAAGGAAATGTACGGGTTTTCCGTAGTTGAGCCGATCATGCGGATAGTTCCGTTTTCTAAGGCAGGCAAAAGTGCATCTGACTGGGCCTTTGACCAGCGGTGACATTCATCAAGAAGTAAGAATGTGCTTTTGCCGTATAACTTCTGCCTTTCTTCGGCAGCCTTTATGATCTCGCGCACCTCAGGAACGCCTGCGGTAACAGCGTTTAACTTTTCAAAATGAGCAGAACACATGTTTGCAACAATGGATGCAAGGCTTGTCTTTCCCACACCGGGCGGGCCGTAGAAAATGCAGCTTGAAAGCCTGTCCGCCTCAATGGCGCGGCGCAAAAGTTTATTTTTTCCAACAATATGCTCCTGCCCGAAAAACTCGTCAAAGTTAGTGGGGCGCATGCGCTCAGCAAGAGGTTTATTTGTTTTTTCTTCAGCCAATGAAAAAAGATCGTACATTTATTTTCTCCAAACAAAAGCGGTCCATTCGCCTAAGGAACGGCGCTGTAATTTCGTAAATCCAACGGAAGTGATTTTTGCTTCAACCTCGTCTGCGCGCTCATTAATGATGCCCGAAGTTATGTAGATTCCGCCATCATTTAAGTGGTTTTTGGCACTTTCGGCCAAAAACATTACGGCATCTGCTATGATGTTTGCAACGATTATATCGCGCTTACCAAAGAAGTTTTCTAAAAGATTACCGCAAAAAACGTCAATATCAAAGTTTTGGTCGGAAACGTTTTTTTGTGCAACCTTAACGGCTTCTTCGTCAATATCGATGGCCTGAACGTCCTTTGCGCCAAGAAGATATGCGCACATGGCTAAAATACCCGTTCCGCAGCCAACGTCCATAACGGTCTTACCGTCCTCAACATATTCCTCCAAAAAACCGATACACATTTTTGTGGTTTCGTGACTTCCCGTTCCGAATGCCGCGCCCGGATCAAGTTCAAGAACAATGTCGCCATCTTGTTTTTCGTACTCTTCCCAGGACGGCTTAATAACTATCTTGTTTGCAGGTTTAAAGGGTTTATAAAATTTTTTCCACGTTTCGCCCCAGTTTTCGTCTTTAATAAACTCAACCGAAATATCCAAACTACCCCAGTTAAAATCAGGAGCATTTTCCTTTAAATTTTTGATGCTCTCACGAACAAAATTTTCAGCCTCAGTGTCCGTTTCCTCAGCAAAGCCGCGAACCAACACCTCTTCACCGTAAGCATCCATCAACTCTTCGTCAATGTAGTCCCACTGCTCCTTTGGACGGTCGTAATTTTTAAGATCTTCCTTATCTTCAATTATAACGCCCCCTGCGGAAACTTCACTTAAAACATCGGAAATAACATCCGACCCTTCGGTTGTTGTCTTTACTGTAATCCTTAACCACTTCATACTCTCTCTCCTATATTATATGATGTCTAGCCTTCTCCGGTGGGAGAAGGTGTCAGGCAAAAGCCTGACGGATGAGGCGTTCCAGCCTTCTCCGGTGGGAGAAGGTGTCAGGCAAAAAGCCTGACGGATGAGGCGTTCTAGCCTTCTC
>JAZULU010000199.1:0-1895 GCA_045603265.1 Clostridia bacterium | reverse complement strand
CCCAACCGCTTCCGGGATCGCCTTTAGCAAACATCTTGTGCTCGGTAACTGTACCGATACCTTCCATAAGACTTTGAGCAACGGGGCCGCAATGGAAAAGAATAACTTTATTTTCATCATCACCATAGTTGTTGTTCCAATCAAGGCAAGCGGTGGGCTTTTCCGATGCAAGAGCCATTGCGCGCATAGTGATTGCGCTTGTTAAATCAATTTCACATGAACAAACGATACCGCGATCATTAAGTTCGGAGATAAGCACACAAGGACAAACGCGCAAAATAGTTTCCATTTCATTCCAGCAACGAAGTGTTAAAGCATCAAGATGATATTCTTCAATATACTCATCAATTACAACGGAGATCTTTGCTAAAGTGAGCATATTTTTGTCAGGAACAAGTGAGAAATTTGAATATTCTTTAAGCCTTTTCACTTTTGCTAAAACGATCTCATCGTCATCTTTTTTATTATTTACCTTAAAAATAAGTTCGGAAAGATCAAAACTTTCAACGTTAATGCCATATCTTTGAAGGGTAACTTCATCAAAGCGAACAGTCTTAAATGCCGTTGTTCTTGCGCCGATACATCCTAAATTAAAACGTTTCATGCCTTTAACCACACGGCAGATGGCGGCAAAGTCAGACAAGTTCTTTTTAAAAGCATCGCTTAAGGGATGAACAACGTGAGGTTTCATTACGGTAAAGGGGATCTTGTACTGATAAAAAACGTCAGTTACCGAGAATTTACCGCAATAGGCATCTCTGCGATGTTTAAAATCCATTTTTCCAATTTCATCGGGATATGCCTGCATCAGGATCGGTACGCCTGCATCCTGAAGTGCTTGAACTGCACCGTTTTCATCAATGAATATGGGCATACAAAGAATAACGCCATCATACTCCCCTTTATGGGATTCAAGCCAATCGTGATAAAGTTTGCCTTCATCACGAGTTTCAACTGCGCCATAACGTGTAAGCGAAGCATCCATAACAAGGGCTTCATGACCTGCATCGGTTACAGCCTTTATCATATCTTCTCTTGCGCCTGCAATAAGTTCAGCAGGCATAAAACCGCGATTACCAAAAAATAGTGCAAATTTCATTTTCTTACTCCTTAATTTTCTTTAATTCAATAGATTTACCGGTATAATCACCGAATAATAAGTCAATTTCTATTCCCTTTTCATCAAGTTCTTCATAAACCGTATCTTCTGTTTTATATTTACCCTTGCAATGAGGATATGCAGTATAACAGTTCTGAATTTCACGTTTTGCAAAAAGGGAAAGTTTTGTTTCATCATCAGCAGAATATTCAAGGCAAACAAGATGCTTTGTATTGCACAAAACGTAGGTATTTGCTTTTTGCCAAAAAACTCTTTCTTCCTTGTGCTTTAAAATTTGTTCTTTTAAAATTTCAAGATGTTCAGGCATAAGTTTTGTCAGATCACAACTGATGCCTATAGGACCGCCCTTCATAAATTCTCTTAAATAACTATCCCTTAATCCTTCAATGGTACTCCACATTCCGTCAGACGATGCAAAAAGAGTGTGGTTGCCACTGGTAGGTGTTTCCATACTGCCAATAGTTATCCATTTTTCTATACACGTTGCAGGAAGCCTTAAAAGCGTATTTGCATAAATTTCAACTTCTGCATTTACGCTGTGATTATCGCTTATCCAGAAACTATCAAAATCGCGAAGAGAAGATAAACTCATTCGCATACCGCCTGAAGCGCAGTTTTCAAGGTAGATATCAGGGAAATCATGTCTGATATTTCTAATAAATTCACGGTAGCCTTTAAAATAGTCAATGAAGGCTCTGTTTGTTTTATCGTTTGTAAGAGAAGCGTTAAAATCAAACTTTATAAACTCAATATTATACTTTCTTATATTCTCACT
>JAZULU010000198.1:0-8396 GCA_045603265.1 Clostridia bacterium | reverse complement strand
TCATTTATAAGGGAGTTATCCTTAATTCTGGTCATTTTCATTGTCATATGCCTTTTTAAAATCATCCATAAGTTCTTTTTCGTTATACATTCCTGTTACATAATCTTGTAACAACGGTTTTAAATAATCGTCCCACAACTGTTCAAACTTATCATCGCCATTAATATTTTCAAGTTTTTTAAAGTATGCTGCACCGATCTGATAGTTTTCATTAAGTCCATCAGTTTCAGCAATTTTTTTATTAAGTCTTTCCATGCGCACTATTGCTTCATCTTTTTCAGGTAAGTTATCAAGCATTCCTACGTTTTCATCTGCCTTTATCTCAATAAAACGGAATCTTCTGCGCATAGCAAAATCAAAGGTATCAACAGATCTGTCAATATCATTCATTGTTGCGATAATATACACGTTATCGGGAATATAAAAATCTTCTTCATCCTCATCATGAAGATTTGAATATTGTGTAGCAACCTTGCCTTTTTCACCACGGTATCCCGGATCAATAGAGAAGAACAACTCACCGAAAATCTTTGAAATTTCGCCACGGTTGATTTCATCGATAATAAATACATAGTCCTTTGCTTCTTCAATTTTATCAGGTACGTTGTAAGGAATTAAGGAATTAAGTTTTTCTTTAAGTAACGTATATAATTTAAAGTAATAAGAATACTCTTGTTGATTTCGTTTCGTTCCAAAAAAAGGTCTTAAATCTTTAACTAATTTAAACTCAACTTCAGACTCAATCATTTTACATAATTTTTCTGTTTTGAGTTTCAAATCATGCTTTTTCTCATTATCAGGAATTTTTATCCAAATACAATCTTCATCAACATCTGTTACAGAAAATACACTATGATTAATTGTTTCAAAATTCTCTTCTTTATCTTTCGCTTTCTCAAGGAAATCCAATGTTGCTACTTCAATACTTATTTGTTCTCCTGTTTTTGCCACGTTATTTTTATTTTTCTTGGCACGTTCAACAAATTCTTTGAATATGCCGTTTCTTAACTCAAAGGTTAAAGTTCCGTCATCACGGGGTGCGGGACGCAAACCTTCAACGAAGTCAGAATAATCATAACTTGGGTGGAACTGCACAAAACCGATCTGCTCTTTTTGTTCATCGGTAAGTTTTTCATAGTCTGTCGTTTTGCCCTTTGTTACTATATCGGCAGCAATTTTCTTTGCAAGATAAGTTTTGCCCGTTCCCGGTGCACCGCGAAAAATAATGTTCTTTGAATTGATTAAAATCTTTGAATATTTGATTTGATAAGCAAGTGGAGCATCGCCATTTTCTTCAATCAAAATATCTTCACCTTTTTGGGATGAAATTATTTCATTTTCTCTGTAATATATCAAAACAAACTTATCGCCTTCATCGCCAAATCGTTTCAAACATTCCCAAACAAAATAAAGCGTTGAATAAATATTCCAGCAGTAAATATAAAACGTATTGTTATCATCATATTTTAAAAATTCAAGACTTTTACCATGATTTTGATGAAATTCTTCTTCGCTCTTAAATATACCGCATTTCATCTTATCATTAGGATCATATTTACAAGTTGGGAATTTTTTTCTCTCTTCGTCACTCAAGGCTGCTATACTTTTTTCAAAGATTTGAAAAGCTAATCGCGGTAAAACCTGATTAGTCTTCTTTTTTTCACCGGATTGACGATTACGCCTAATTTTAACGCCAGCCGTATTTTCAAAAAAAGCATCAACAAATATACACCCTTTGCTTCTTTCATCATGAAGGTTATCAATATCAAATAAAGGATCGGTACATGTTATACCGCTTTTAGTTATTACTAATTCATAATTTTTTTGTGCCATTATTACATCAAACCCCTTTATATATTACTGAATTAAAAACTATATATATTTTAACATATTTCAACATATTTTTCAATACTGCCTCAAAATTAAATTCGCAAAAGTTTTTATAAAAAAACAAAAAAACTTTTGGAAGTTGCAACATGATTTTATAAAAAGCGTGTGTTAATGAAACACACGCTTTTTGTATTTATAATAAATTTGCCTTTTCCTTATTACTTTCTTCTCTTTATAAAATCATCATTGATCTTTTTGCTCCAGTTTGCCTGAAGCGGTTGACTTGTACGGAAACTCATTACTGCATCGGAAACGGATTCGTACAAAACATGTGTACCCTCACCATCAGCGTTATAGTTTACTGCACGCTCCTTTTTTATTCCGTATTTTGCCGCGGTTTCTACTGCATCAATATTTGCGCCTATAAATAAAAACTCCCAACCGTATTTTTCCTGCTGACGCTTTATCATATTTTTAACCTGCTCACTATCATAATGATGACTTGCGTTTTCCATACCGTCGGTGGTTATAACAAACATAGTGTGCTCGGGAACATCCTCAGGTCGGGCGTACTTGTGAATATTACCGATGTGATGAATCGCGCCACCAATAGCATCTATAAGCGCAGTACATCCACGCACTGTATACTGTTTGTCGGTCATTTGAGGAACGTCATTTAACTTAACTCTGTCATGGAGAACTTCGCTTACATCATCAAACAAAACCGTTGATACATAGCACTCCCCTGCTTCTTTTTTCTGTTTTTCGATCATGCCGTTAAATCCGCCGATAGTGTCCCTTTCAAGCCCCTGCATTGATCCGCTCCTGTCTAAGATAAATACCAATTCTGTAACGTTGTTTTTCATAAATAAAAACCTCTCTTTCATTTTTGTACCTTGATTATACAATAAAGAAAGAAAGGTTTGGTCGCTTTGCAGGCGACAAATTATTCAATTACTTCAATTAAAAAACTTACCGGGCGAAATCCATCATTACACGAGATCATTGCCGACTTTTTGTTTTTCATCCAACCATCATAAATATCTTCGCCACCGTAAGCAAGTGTCATTACAAAGGGCGAAACACTGGTCCATGCACTTTCGCAAAAGTTTTCGGGTTTTTGCCAACCTTCACAGATAAATACCTGACCTTCTTTTAGATCGCATGCGTGTTCAATGGGATTTTCATACTTTTCAATTAAATCATCATAGCACGCTTTACGAACTACTGTAATTTTTATTTTTTTCATATTACGCTCCTAACAAATTTTGATCAAAGGCAAATAATGCTTCATTGATTTCAAAAACGTTGTAATTACCATGACTTATAAAATATTCGATAATGATATCAAACTTATTACTGTGCGAAAGGGCAAAACCTGCTTTTTTAAGCATTTCCTCCGTTTCTTTAAGAGGAAGTTCAAGGGAAATGGCAAAGGCGATTGCAGTGGTTTTACTGGGTTTATAATTGATGTCACTACGAATTTTTGAAAATAGTTTGCGATCAATATTTGCCTTTTTATAACACTCAGCATCAGTCATTCCCTTTTCATCAATTTTCCTTAAAAGCATTTGGGAAAAACTTTCATCAATCTCTTTTATTTTAGAGTTAAGTTCTTTTTTAGAAAAAAATCCTTTGCTTTTTTTCGGTTCAACAAAAGGTGCTGAATAGCAAAATTCGGCTTGCATCGGTGCCATTCGCTGAAGTTCGCGTCTATGATCAACATGTTGTTCAACGTAAAAATCATCAATATACTCTTTAATATCAGAAAACAGTTTTTCGCTTATCTTATATGACGCTTTATCAAAAATCACAATGTAAACCGTCATTTCATTTTCAAGCAAAAAGTCACTTATAACGCCAATGGCGACATTTAGTGCTTTATCTCTGGGATATCTGTAAACTCCCGCCGAGATTAACGGAAAAGCAACCGATTCACAATTATTCTCCTTTGCAAGAAGCAGAGATTCTCTGTAACAAGACTGTAAAAGTTCTTTTTCGCCGCTTTTGCCGTCCTCATAGATAGGACCAACTGTATGTATTACATACTTTGCCAAAAGGTTATATCCGCCTGTTATTTTGGCTTTTCCGGTTTCACAGCCATTAAGTTTTCTACATTCTTCCAAAAGTCCTTTTCCTGCGGCTTTGTGAATTGCGCCGTCAACACCGCCACCGCCTAAAAGAGAGTTGTTTGCCGCATTAACGATGGCATCAACATTCATTTTTGTTATATCTTGTCTTATTATTTGTAGTGGCATATTATTACCTCATTTTACGTTTTTTGCTTTTACTTCTTTTTTGACTTTCAACAACAAAATAATGCCAAGTATCGCAGAAAGGAAGTTTACTCCCACGAAGTTTGCCCAGATGCCGTCAAGACCGAAACTCCAACACGCACCAAGAATTACAACGGGAAAAACAAATGCTGTACCAACTGACATAAGTGTTGCCAAAAAAGGTTTTTCGATCGCACTTAAAAAACCTTGGGTAGTAACGACGAACCATCTAAACAAATAAGCAAAGCAGAAAAGTCTTATACCATGGGTCGCCTCCGCCAAAAGCAAAGCATCTTCAGCATTTGCAAACATCGAGGCGATTGTTTTGGGAAAGAAAAACAATATTGAAGTTGATATAAGACCGATCAATGCCGTTCCTATATACCCGCATTTTGCAATATTTTTTACTCTGCCGTAATCTTCCGCACCCCAGTTATAGCCGATGGCAGGTGAAAGCGAATCACTTATACCGTATAAAAGGGGCCAACACAGATCGCTTGAGTACATGAGCACAGCATATACTGCAACGGCAGTTGTTCCGCCATTTTCGCCAAATGCTTCAGCGCCAAGAGCCATAAGAGAAATATTCATTAAAATTGACGTTATTCGACCTGAAATGTTACTTAAAAAAACCGGTGATCCGCAAGAAGCAATTTCTTTAAACATTTTTACGTTAAATTCAGGCTTTACAAATTGCAAAAGCGTTGTTCGTTTTATAAATGGCGTAAGAGCGACCAATGAACTTATGCACATAGCAATGGATGTGGCAAGTGCCGAGCCAACAACATCCATATTAAACACAATAAGAAAAAGCGCAAGAAGCCCGATAGTTGCAAGGTTTGAGCCAATATTTATTGCCATACTGGTTTTAACGTAACCGCTTATTCTTAAATAGTTATCCATGGCAAAGAAAATTGTTGAAAGAGGGCTGCAAAGAGCAACAGTACGAAGATATCTTACTGATGTATCAAGCAAAACATCGTCTGCCCCCATCATACGGCAAAGAGGTTCTGCCGCAAAAAACATTATTGCGCCCATAATTACAGATGCAATAAATATCATTATAACCGAGCATGAAAACACGTTGTTTGCAGTTTTATGGTCTTTTCTTCCAAGAGCAATGGAAATGGGCACCGATGCACCTACGCCTATAAGGTCTGCTAAGGAAAAATTTATCATTACCAGGGGCATCGCAATATTTACTGCCGCAAAAGCACCTTCGCCAAGTTTCTGACCAATAAATATTCCTTCTATTATACTGTAAATAGACATGGCAAACATACTTACCATACCCGGTAGTGCAACAATAAAGAAAAGCCGCCATGGATTCATGGTAGCGTACATTTTTTCGGTATCGCGCATATTGTAAAATCCTTTTTTAGTTATTATTTTAATTATATCACAAAATACAAACTAACACAACGAAAAAACTATCTCACTAATAAGCGAGATAGTTTTTGTTCATTTTATAACCAAAAAGGCTTCCTTTTCATTTTTATAGATACCAACACCCATGCCGCCGAGAAGTGCCGCACCAACTGCACCTGCCGCCTGACCGTTTGCAACGCGTATTGGTTTTTCCAAAACTTCCGATACGATCTTTACACAATCGGAAGAGTTGCTTATTCCGCCGATCATCGTAACCTTGTCGGCTTTCAAACCGCATTTTTCAAGGTTTTTAAGATTTTCTTTCAGAATTAAAGCCGCACCCTCAATAATTGCTCTTGCAATATCACTTTTTGAATAGTTTTTACCGATCTCAAAATCTTTATCGTCAAAATTAAATTTTAAGCCGTTGCAGCCAAGTTCTGCTTTTTTAACAAGTTCATCATATTCTTTATGTGTAATTTCACCTAAATAATGAAGCCTTAAGGCATCTATCTTTTCGCTGACGCTTGTTATAGATTTCATTACACAATAGGGCGAGCCGTTAAGCATAAATCTATCCACAAGACCTTTTGTTGAGATGGCAAGTTTTCTTGAAGAAACAGGGAAAAATTCTACCCAGGAAGTTCCGCAAGATAAAAGCATTTCGCCTTCTTCAAAAACGCCTGATCCCATAGCACCTGACGGATGATCGAAGCTGCCTAAAACAATTTTGGTATTTTCTGAAAGACCGAGTTTTTGTGCAATTTCAGATGTAACGTTACCTAAAACTGTGCCTTTATCGTAAATGGGCGGTAATTTTTCCTCTGAAATTTCTAATTTTTCAAGCATTTTGCCGTTATAAGTACCCTTTTCCTGATCCATAAGTAAGGAAGGCGTTCCCATTGAATGGGCAATTCCCCATTTACCGGTAAGTGCAAAATTAAGATACTCCGCACTCATAACGATCTTTTTTGCTTTTTCAAGGAGTTCAGGCTTGTTAAGTTTTATTGCGCCAAGATATGCAAGAGGCATACGACAACCTAAAGGCCAGCCTGCAGTGGGATATATTGATGCTTGTTCGTCCTCAGTAAAGAAAGCATTTCTGTCCTCTTCGGGAATAAGAGTCTGCCAACCGATAATAGGCGTAAGAGGTTCTAATTTTTCATCAAGCAACAGAAGATTTCCGCTTGCGCAGCAAGAACATATTGATAAAATACGTTCATCTTCACCTATTTTTTCGGCAAGTTGTTTGATAACCGAAAAGCATACTTCCAAAAATTCCTTAGGATCGAGGAATTTTTTGTTGTTTTCACCGAAATAATTATATCCGCCGGTAAAAGTATCTTTAACTTCCCCATCAACTGTTAAAAGCACGCCTTTTATGGCAGTTGTGCCTATATCAAGACCTATTAAATAATCCATTTAATTTACACCTTCAATAAGTCTTTTTGCGTTAAGGAACATAATATCCTCAACTTGACTATCTGTAAGTTTTAATTCTGTAGCAACACGCTTTAATGCACGGATCTGTTCATACATCATTATTGTTACGTCTGTTTCATCAGTTTCGCGCATATGAATTACGCCTGTAAGATCACCGTAAAGACCACGGGGAACTACGTTAAAATACTCACCGTTTTCAACGATTCTATACATGCGCATAAATGCATAAGGCAGATCTGATCCGAACAAAAGACGCTTTGATCCAACTGCTTCGATGCAGGCTCTGATTGCATCATCGCAAACATTTGCAGTAAAGTCAAATACAAGATTCTTTGTGTTTTTAAGCACGTTAAAGGCATCGCCGATATCTTCTTTTGCATATGCTCTTCCGATATGTGCAACAACTAACTTAAGGTTAGGATATTTTTCTTCGATCTCCATGATTTGTGCAATGTTTACTTCATCGCGAAGACGCTTATCACGGGCAATATGAAGCATTATTATCCAGCCGTGTTTGTTTGCAACCTCCAACTGTTCCTTGGGCATAAAGTCAAAGATTCTGATTTCAGGAATTGGAATATAAGGCGGACGGAATGTTAAATAAGGCTTTAATCCTAAAAATCCGCCTTTTTTAACTTCTTCCTCAAGAAATTCAGGAGTCATTTCATAACTTGATCTAAAAAGTGTGGGAAAGCCATATTCTATTCCTTTATCGTGAACATACTGATTACAGGTGGGAATATGACGTGAGCAACTGCCGAAAATCAAAGGTGTAACCTTGTTTTCAGGGAACATCATTTTATATCCCTCTACTAAATCTTCTACCGGCATTTCCTGAGCAACTCTGCCTACCCAACCTTTTTCACCGTAGGGACTTTTATAACCATCACCCATAGGGAAATCCTTTTCCCAAATGTGTACGTGGCAATCAATAAACTCATTGGGCAAAAAATCTTTAAGCTCGGTTTCATAAACTTTTCTGTCGTAATCTGTTAAAGTTATCATTTTCTTTACCTCTTTTTAAATTTCATAGAATTCGTAGCCCATTGTTTTTGCAAACGACTCGGCTATTTTTCTTGCATCGCCATACATCAGATTAAGGTGGTGTGTGCCGCCAAGTTTACTGTAATCTTCAAGGAAGGTATCTACATTCTTATTTGGTTCAAACCAACCTGAGGTAGACTTTCCGCGGAATTTATCACATTCAGGCACAACCATATCAACGCATGATACTATAACCCTGAACTTATCGTCAGCAATGGGTAATAAGTTTATAAGCGTTGCCTTGCCGCCTTTAAATGTTCCGCAAAGCCAGGTGGTATCAATATCGGAATATGTCATAGGCTTCTTCATAAACTTAGGTTTATCTGCAGAAAGTGCGGTGTTCATTTCGCCCATATGGCTTATGAAAATAAGATTTTCTTTCCAATCGGGGCAGAACATTTCAATAAATGATGCTTCTTCGCTTACGCTCATAAG
>JAZULU010000197.1:0-3631 GCA_045603265.1 Clostridia bacterium | reverse complement strand
TATGTTCCTCAACGATGCGGGACCACATTTTGTCCTTGGCGTAGGTAATGGAAGATGAAATAAAACTTACTGCGCTATCACGGTTGATAATTGCGGGGAAGCGGTCGCGGTAGCATATGCAAAGTGTTCCGCCGAAAACCTCGGTGCGTCCGCCGTTGATGGTTTCAAAGGCGGTGCCTTCTTCCTCAGCCTTGAAGCCTAAAACCCACAGGTCGGAATGATCGTTTAAGATCTCCGTTTTACTGCGTTCGGGGTTTATCTGTCTAGCCCAAACCTTTTGCCCCTTAAAGTGATAGCAGGGTGTTGAACGTGAATAGTGGAACTGTTTTTCTCTTTCCTTTTCGCCCTCGTCGGTAAGACCGCCCGTGCCGGGGATTCCGCCTAAGGTACAACCAACGTTTTCCATAAACACCTTTCCGCCCTCAACGGAGTTAAAGTACATTGAAAGTGCTTGAGTGTGAAGGTCGGATAAAACAAGTGTGCGCGTTGAAGCGTGATCAACTAAGGTGTTCATGCCCGAAAGATACTCAAAGGCAAAAAGATCTTCAATAATAAGTGGAGTTTCGCTTTCGCCCGTAACCTTAAATACGCCCGTGTGGGTGAGATCTTTCATTTCGTCAGTGTTACAAAGATCGCAATACATAAAGTTAATGCGGTTTACCGTTGGGGGAATAACTATCTGCTTATCAATTAAATAGTTGCCCGGCTGGAAATAAACCGTTGATGCCCCTGAATCAAGAGCCTTTTGAATGGCATCTGAACAAGGAGTTTTGCCGTCACCAATTGCACCGAAAGAATTTACCGAAACCCACTTTTCAGGTTCTTCCCAAGGAATTTTCGGTGTGCTTTCAATGGGCAGATTAAGTGTTAAGGCTTCGCCCTTATCAAGACCCATAACGTGACCGTGAGATGAATATTCTTTAAGATCGCCGTCAACGTAGCCTGAACAGTAGCCAAACATTGAGTGGAAATAGTTTTCCACCGTAATATCCCTTAAATAAAGTGTGCCGAATTCGTGGCGCACCGCAAAATCATTGTTTGTTGTGCCCTTGAAGCGACCGTCAATGCAAACGGTGTGTCCGTCAAAGCCGGTGCAACGTAAGGCAGGGCAAGCGTTTTCGCTTTCGTAATCGTGAATGGAAACGATTGTATCACCAACAAAGAAGCCTGCGCGCTTCTGATTCTTTGCCTTAATGTGCTCAAAGAAAGCAAAGTGCGTTTGGGGCGTTACCTTGAAGCCATAATCAAAGCCGATAACTTCAATATTATCTGCGATGCAGGCAGATGCCTTATCGTGAATGATGGCAAAGCCTGCGCTTCCGCGGAAATTATCGTCAGAGGAAATTATGCGAAGATTTCGTGCCGCACCCGTATTATTGGCAAAATGAACTACACCCGTTGCACCGGGGTTGTTTTTGCCGATATCAATGGTGAAGTTTTCGATCATATTAGTCATTGCAATGTTTGATGCTTCACCGCGCATAAAGGAGATAACGGGGCGGTCAGTACCATATTCAAAGCCCTTGCAGTTATCTTGTAATTTTATTGTTACGCCGTCCATACTCTGCCCGATAAGGCGCAAGCGACAGTTCATTTCAAGATAGGGAACGTTATTGAAAATGTTTCTGAAATGCTCTAAGGAATAGGTTATGGTGTCAGAAACAAGATAGGTGCCGTTGGGGAAATAGATTATCTTTGAGGGAGGAAGTTTTTCAGGCCAGATAATGCAGTTTACGCCGTCAACTCTGCGGATCTCAAAGCCGATCCACACTTCGTCGCCCTCGGTGTTGTTCACCTTTTCAACGGTCTTGTCAAAAGCACGCTTGTATTCAAGAAAAATATCGTCTATCGCTTGGCACAATGCCTTAGTGCAATCAGTTTTGCCCGTGTTATCGGCATTGTAAGGCGGTTTTGTAACGTCAATTAACCCTTCAAGATCATAAGGAAAAACAAAATTATCCATAAAAACTCTCCCTATTTTATTGTTTTTATCTATTCTACCATATTTCCTCTAAAAATTAAAGATAAAAAACAAACTTATTATTGTAAAAAATAAACTCCCGAAATTTTCGGGAGTTTGGTGTATTAAAGAATATCATCTTCAAGCTCGAAACTCTTGTCATTAAATGAACCCTGGTATTTCCAGGCAGAATTACCGTAATTATAAAGTGCCTGAACGATTTTGCTTATTTCGCTTGCATTGTGTTTTGCTTGAACATATGCGTTTACGTTATATTGAACTGTTGAAATAACTTCTTCGCCCTTTGTAAGGGTTAAGGTAAATATTTTTTCAAACTCAGTTGCTTTGATATCATCGGAGTAAAGCATATATGTGCCATCATCATTTTTGATAAGTGCTGAGCGATCAATAACCTGATCATTTAACTTAATTATAACGTTTTCATCATTAAGAATCAACTTAAAGTAGATTCTGTTCACGTTTGCCATATTTAAACCAAGGGATTTTACCTTGTTTTCAGCATCAGCATTGCCCGTTACCTTTTTAACTCCTATGGGCGCTACAAAGGTGCTTGCATAATAATTTACTATACCATTATCACTTACTATATTATCAGTATTATAATTCTTGTATAACTGTGATTCTCCACCATAAACAAGCATATCTGCAAGCAATACCAATAATCTTTCTCTTTGGTCTTCACTTAAACCTAATTGAGCAGCAGTTTTGTTCGACTGATTCAGGCAATATCTTTCAACACTATAATTACTTACAGTATCAAAAACCGTGTTACCAGAAATGATTTCTGCCTTAATTGTATCGCCCATACACTGTGGATTGATGCCGGTATAAGCAAATTTATAATATCCGGTTTGGTTATCATATTCGCCCTTAACTTCAGTTACTCTGCCGCTTGATGAAGTAAAACGCATAATATCATCTTCGGTAAGTATATCTGATACAAAATAGTTTATTGTAAGTGATGCCCCAATATCAACCGTTGCACCCATAATAGCGATATTTTTTGTTGGGTATGGGTCAACGCTATCAAGCAAGCCGTCGCTATCGTAATCAACAAACTTTGAGCCTGAGCCATTATTATAAAGGGTGAAGTTATTTCCTTTATGGTCAAATAAAACAGACGGAGATATTGGAGTTTCAAATACTACGCCTTCAGCACTTTCATTTTCGATCACAATAGTGAGCGCGCTTAAGTTTTTAACTGTTTGCTGTACTGTTCCGTTAAAAACAACTGTACCTGCTGTAATTTGACAACGATCTTCATTATGCCAATCAAAATTTCCACCTATATTTAATACTGCAGCTGCTTTTGTCTGCTGTATTTTGGGATAATCATAATATTCACTTGTCGTTAAATTGCCTTTTATTTCTAAAATTCCGTTGTTTATTAAAGAATTGCAATCAGTAGTATAATTGCCGGTTATAAGCAAATTACCATTATTTTCAAGAGGACAATCCACATCTCCATCTATAGCAATGTTTACATTTTCAGGTATTGTTAGTTTATAACCACTAACCCATACGTTCCCTGCCAATGTGTTTTTTGCGCTACTAAAATTTCCTTTTATATTTATGCTTAGAGATATGTTGCTATAAAGCAATATATCTTTATAATCAGAATCATCACCAAATGGTGAGTCGTTATATACA
>JAZULU010000196.1:0-20277 GCA_045603265.1 Clostridia bacterium | reverse complement strand
CCAAAAAATAAAACTCCCCGATAATTCGGGGAGTTTAAATTAATCTTCATCGTCCTCGTCGTCAGATTCATCATCTTCGGGCTTTGGATTAACTTTTATAAGTATCTCGTGAGTTTTTAGTTCGTCGGCTTTAAGTACTGTAATTGAAAGATTTTCGTACTCAAACTGATAACCTTCTTCGGGAATGGATTCGCATTGCTCCGTTACCCAGCCGTTGACGGTGGTCGATTCGATTGTTTCGTCTTCAGGAAGATCAAAGAATTCAAAAAACTCATCAATAGCAAGGGTTGATAAAACTTTATATTCATCGGAACTTACTTTTTCAAAATTTTCGATTTCTTCATCTTGTTCGTCCCAAATTTCGCCAACGATTTCCTCTAAAATATCTTCCATGGTAACAAGACCTGCTGTTCCGCCGTACTCATCAACGACAATAACGATGTGGTTGTGATCCATCTGCATTTCCTTAAAAAGTGCATCAAGATGGACTGATTCGGGAACAAAGGTAGGCTGAAAAACTGCATCTGAAAGTTTAAATTCAGGCTCATTGTGCCTTAAAAGATAATCACGGGCATAAAGTATACCGGTAATATTATCAACAGTATCGCTGTAAACGGGGATTCGTGAATAACCGCTTGAAACGATCAAGTCAATAATTTCCTTTTCCTCAGCGTCTTCTGAAAGAAGTTCGATAGCGTTTCGAGGAGTCATAATATCGCCTGCGGTAAGGTGGTCAAGTTCAAACACGTTTTTGATATACTCAATGTTTTCCTTGTTAAGTGTACCTTCTTCAGCACCTGCATCAAGCATTATAACTATATCTTCTTCTGAAACAGATTCTTCAGATTCGTTAGGATCAATTCCAAACAATCTGAGCATGCCGTTTGTTGAAATTGTTAAAAGCCATACAACAGGTTTCATAACTGCCGCAAGGAACAGTATAAAACCGCAAACGGCATCAGCAAACTTTTCACTGTGCTTCATAGCAACACGCTTGGGAACAAGTTCGCCAAACACCAAAGTAAAGAAAGAAAGCACAATAGTTATAACAATAACTGAAATACTGTCAATAGTCCCTTCAAGATTTTGGGCAAGATTAAAAGTTTTCATGACCCACTGTGTAAGTGGCTCGGAAAAACTGTCTGCCGCAAAAGCGGAGCCTAAGAAACCTGCAAGAGTTATACCAACTTGTATTGTAGATAAAAATCCGGTGGGGTTTTTTATCATTTTCAGCATTTTCTTTGCTTTTTTGTCGCCATCCTCGGCACGAGCTTTTACTTTGTTCTCGTTTAAAGAAACGACGGCTATTTCAGTTGCCGCAAAAAATGCGTTTAGTCCAATAAGAATAATTTGTAATACTAATTGTATCATATCATTTAACCTCCATATTTATTAATTCAAAGAAAAAGAATCAACAACGCAAAAATTGCAACTTGCAAATAGCGTATACGGGGGTCGGGGTGATATAATTTTTTTCAGTTACACAAGAAAAAATGGGCGTGCAACTTCGGGGAAGCGGATCCAACAAACCATCTCCTTAAAATTTATTCCTAAAAATTATATCATAAATAGGAATTAAATGCAAGCGATTAAGAGATTTTAAAAAAAGTGCTTTATTTATTGATGTTTTAAGTGTATAATATTATAAATGTTAAAATTTAGATTGAGGTATTTTTAAATGCGCGTAGTTATTAAAATCGGAACAAGTACGTTGACTCATTCAACTGGACATCTTAACATAAGACGTGTTGAGGAAATATGTAAAATAATAAGCGATATTAAAAACGCAGGTCATCAGATCATAATGGTGTCATCCGGTGCTATCGGAATGGGTGTTGGCAAACTTGGATTAAGTGAGCGCCCTAAAGATATTCCCACAAAGCAGGCGGCTGCGGCAGTTGGTCAATGCGAACTTATGTATGTTTATGATAAGTTATTCTCCGAATATAACCACACGGTTGCACAGTTGCTTATTACGGGAGATGACGTTGAAAACGACGTGCGTCACGAAAATTTCTCAAACACTCTTAACCGTTTGCTGGAGTTGGGTGCACTTCCTATAATAAACGAAAACGATACCGTTTCAACAAAGGAGATCGTTATCGGTGATAACGATACTTTGGCGGCAATCGTTGCAAAAAGTGTTGAGGCGGATCTTTTGGTGCTTATGTCAGATATTGACGGACTTTATACTGCAGATCCTCACAAGGAAAAGAATGCCGAACTTATTCCCGTTGTAAATAAGATAGATGAAAATATCGAAGCACTTGCAGGCGCAAGCGGAAGCGCACTTGGCACAGGCGGAATGGTAACAAAACTTAATGCCGCCAAAATGTGCTTTGAAGTAAATTGTGATATGGTTATCACAAACGGCGATACTCCCAAAAATCTTTACGGAATCATCAACGGTGAAAATATAGGAACACGCTTTACGGAGAAATAATATGTTTGAAATGTTAAAAAGAGCCAAAAAGGCTAAAATAGAGGTGTCTAATTCCGACACCGCAAAAAGAGATCTTGCCCTAAAGTACATGGCAGAAGCACTGGTTGAACATCAAGAAGAAATTCTTGAAGCCAATAAACAAGACGTTGAAAAGGCACGGGGCACAGTCTCCGACGTGATGATCGACAGACTTATGCTCAATGCTCAAAGAATTGAGGGTATGGCAAAAGGGATTCTTGAAGTTAAAGATTTACCTGATCCGGTAAACAGAGTTCTTGATGAGTACGTTCGCGAAGACGGACTTAAAATAACGAAAGTATCTGTTCCCATGGGTGTTGTTGCTATTATCTATGAAAGCAGACCTAACGTTACAAGTGATGCGGCGGCACTTAGTATAAAAAGCGGTAACGTGTGCGTTCTTCGCGGCGGAAAAGAGGCTTTTAATTCGGCAAACGCCATAGTAAACGCCCTTAAAGAAGGTCTTAAAAAAGCAGGTCTTTGCGAAGATGCGGTAAACCTTGTTCAGGATATAACAAGGGAAAGTGCAAACCAACTTATGACGGCTGATAAGTATGTAGATCTTCTTATTCCCCGTGGCGGTGCAGGACTTATTTCTGCTTGTGTTAAAAATGCAACTGTGCCTTGCATACAGACGGGAACTGGCATTTGTCACGTTTACGTTGAAAAATCTGCCGATCAGGAAAAGGCGCTTAAAATAATTGAAAATGCAAAAACAAGCAGACCTTCCGTATGTAACGCTGAAGAAGTGTTGCTTGTTGACAAAGAAATTGCGGGCGAATTTTTGCCTAAAGTAAAAGAACTTCTTACAAAAAAACATAACGTTGAACTTCGCCTTGATGAGTTTTCTCAAAAGATTATTGAAGGCACTCCTGCAGGTGAAAATGATTTCGATACTGAGTTTTTAGATTATATTTTGGCAATAAAATGCGTTGAAAACGTTTTTGAAGCGGTTGAACATATTTCGGAACATTCAACGGGTCACAGTGAAGCAATAGTTACCGAAGATGAAGAAGCAAAAAAGATTTTTGTTTCTTCCGTTGATTCTTCGGCGGTGTATGTTAATTCTTCAACACGGTTTACCGATGGCGGTGAGTTCGGATTAGGTTGTGAAATGGGCATTTCAACTCAAAAACTTCACGCCCGCGGACCTATGGGATTAAGAGAACTTAACACCTATAAATACGTCATTGTTGGTGACGGTCATATAAGATAGGAGATTTTATTATGAAATACGGTTTTATCGGTTGCGGTAATATGGGCGGTGCACTTATCCGCGCATTAAGCAAAAAAACAAAAGATATTATAATTGCCGATTTCTTTCTTGAAAAGGCGCAAGCGCTGGCAGAAGAATTGAGTATTGAATGGGGTACCAATGACGAAGTAGTTGATAGGGCAGACAGAATTTTTCTTGCTGTTAAACCTCAGATGATGGAGAAAGTGCTTTCTGAATTAAAAGAACAGATTCAAGAGAGAAAACCTCTTTTAATTACCATTGCGGCAGGTCTTGAAATTAAAAAGATCGAAGAATTTGCAGGCGGAAATCTTCCCGTTATTCGCATTATGCCCAACACTCCCGTTTCAGTTGGTGAAGGACTTATCATGTATACGTCAAATGCCCTTGCGGAAGACAGAGTTGATGATTTCGTTTTAGATATGGAGTATGCAGGCACGTTAGATAAACTTGATGAAAAACTTATTGATGCAGGTACAGCCGTTTCAGGTTGCGGACCTGCCTATATGTATATGTTTTTAGAAGCACTTGCAGATGGCGGTGTTGCTTGCGGTCTACCCCGTGATAAGGCACTTTTATACGCTGCAAAAACCATGGAAGGCGCGGCAAAACTTGCCCTTGAAAGTAAAAAGCACCCCGGTGAACTTAAAGATGCAGTATGCTCGCCCGGCGGAAGCACCATCATGGGCGTCAAGGCTCTTGAAGACGGAAATCTTCGCGCTTCAGCAGTAAATGCAGTAGTTAAGGCATACGAAAGAAATAAGGAATTAGGAAAGTAAAAAAGCGCCCTGCAATTTGCAGGGTGCTTTCGCTTATTCCAATTCTCCATAAAACTTAAAATACTCGCAGACGTAAGCACAGGCGGTGTACTTGAATTTTTGCAGGAAATTGCTTTGATCGCTGTCGGGCATTTCGTCTATAAGAGTTTTACTTATGCTCAACATATCGGTAAGCGCTTTTACCGTTATATTTGAACTGTTAAGATCGCCTAAAAGTTTAAGGTTTTCTTCAAGTTTTCCATTCATTGTATTTAGTTTTGTGGAAGCCTGAAGCGGAGTCAATTCACCGGATTCAAGTTGTTCAAGATAAAGTATAAGATTTTTAGAATTATCGGTCATCAAATTAAAGCAGTCAGACACAGTATCGGTCTGCTTTTTTGTGCCGGTTATCTTTATTGAAAGTTCATCAAGGGTAAGTGTCATAACCGCACCCGACGTAAGTGTTGAAGCAACTTCTTTTGCAGAATCTTTATCGGTTTTTATCGTATAAAGAACGTTGAACTTTTTGTCCATTTCAAAAACATATCCGCTGCCGCCTTGACTTCTTATTTCATCACTTGCTTTTTGCGCTTCATCCAAAGAATCAACTTCCAACGCAGAAACAAGATATATTTCAAGTTTTGTCGTTTTTAAGTTTGCGGTAGAAATGCTTTCCGACTTTATACCTGAAAAATCGGCAACGGGTTTAATGATCTTTTCGGCAATAAATTTTCCGATAGAATTTATGCTGAACACCGTAAAGGCAAATACAACAATTATAAGCACCGCAATTATATTCTTTTTTAATTCTTTTTGTCTTGTCCGTTTTGAAACTCCCATTTTTAACACCTCAAGAAATATTACGCGAAAAATTAACGGGATATACATAAAAATTTTCACATATTCTGCTTGTCAATAAAGAATCTCTGTGATAAAATATCCCTACAAATTGAAAGTTATAAGGGAGAATATTGCAAATTTTGGCAATATTCATTTTGTATTACTCAAAAAATGACAGAAATAGTTGCATTTTTGCAACATTATGAATAAAAACTTGCAAAAGAGGTAATTAAGTTGGCTAGAGAAGATATTAGAAATATCGCAATTATTGCTCACGTTGACCATGGAAAGACAACACTTGTTGATGAAATGCTTAAACAAAGCGGTCTTTTTAGAGAAAATCAGCAACTTCAGGACAGAATGATGGACTCTGGTGATATTGAAAGAGAAAGAGGAATTACCATTCTTTCAAAGAACACGTCTATCAGATATAAGGATACGAAGATCAACGTTGTTGATACTCCCGGACACGCAGACTTCGGTGGCGAGGTTGAACGTGTTTTAAAGATGACAAGCGGTGTTGTACTTCTTGTTGATGCTTTTGAAGGTCCCATGCCTCAGACGCGTTTCGTTTTATCAAAGGCACTTGAACTTGGATTAAAGGTTATCGTTGTTATCAACAAGATGGATAGACCCGATGCCCGTCCCGATGGTGTTGCCGATGAAGTATTTGATCTTTTCATTGAACTTGGTGCGGACGATTCACAGCTTGACTGTCCCTTTATCTATGCTTCGGGAAGATCAGGCACGGCATCTCTTGATCCTGACGATCTTGGAACGGATATGGTGCCCTTGTTCGATGCTATCTTAAAGTATATTCCCGCACCTGAAGGCGATGCAACTGCACCTTGCCAGATGCTTGTTTCTACTATCGACTATAATGAGTACGTTGGAAGAATCGGCATAGGTAAAATTGAAAGAGGTACTCTTAAATCGGGCGATATGATCTCACTTTGCACTTACGGCGAAGAAGGCGCAAGAGCCAATGTTCGCGTAACAAGCCTTTCGGTTTTTGAGGGCTTAAAGCGTGTTCCCGTTGAAAGCGCTTCAGCAGGCGAGATCGTTGCGGTTTCAGGAGTTACGGAAATTAATATCGGGGACACTCTTTGTAAACCCGATTGTATTGAGCCTTTACCTTTTGTGCAGATCACAGAGCCTACGGTAAGCATGACTTTCTCAGTAAACGATTCACCTTTTGCAGGCAAAGAGGGTAAGTATTTAACAAGCCGACATATCCGTGCAAGACTTTACAGAGAAATCGAAACAGACGTTTCACTTCGCGTTGAAGATACTGATTCTGCCGATAGTTTCAAGGTTTCAGGCAGAGGCGAACTTCACCTTTCCATTTTAATCGAAAACATGCGCAGACAAGGTTACGAATTGCAGGTTTCAAAACCTGAGGTTTTATATAAGGAGATCGACGGCAAGCGTTGCGAGCCTATGGAGCGTGTTATTATTGACGTTCCCGATCAATATTCAGGTACGGTAATTCAGCATATGGGTACAAACCACGGCGAAATGGTAAACATGATCTCGTTAAGCGATACGATGCGCAGAATGGAGTTTATCGTTCCCGCCCGCGGACTTTTCGGATATCGTTCAAGTTTTATGACCGATACTCACGGCGAAGGTGTTATGAACTCCGTTTTTGAAGGCTATGCTCCCTATAAAGGCGAAATGCCCGGCAGAAAGAACGGTTCATTGATTGCTTTTGAAACGGGTGAAACCATAACATATGGCTTATTTAATGCTCAGGAAAGAGGAACTCTTTTCCTTGGTGCAGGTGAGCAGGTATATTCAGGCATGATCGTTGGTGAAAGTTCAAGACCTGAAGATATTGAAGTAAACGTATGCAAAAGAAAAAATATGACCAACTCACGTTCGGCAGGAAGTGATGATGCGCTTCATCTTGTTCCGCCTAGGCGTATGAGTTTGGAGCAGGCTCTTGAATATTTAGGCGAGGATGAGCTTGCTGAAATTACACCCAATAACATAAGAATCCGCAAAAAGATACTCGATCCAACGTTAAGATACCGTGCGGCAAAGATCAATAACCGCCAGAACTAAATTTTTAAAGGATTGATGAATTTGAAAACAGAAAAAAGATTCTGGGTAGTAGTTGCACTTGTTTTTGTTGCTATTCTTGTTTGGCATATCACAAGTGCTATAATTCCTTCACTTACGGCAGGATTTAATGCACTTACGCCTTTCCTGCTTGCATTTATAACTGCATATCTTTTAAGACATCCCGTTATCTGGGTGGAAAATCTTTTGTCATTGACTACAAAAAAGAAAAAACACAGATGGCAGCACAGCGTTGCAAGTTTATTTATTCTTATACTGTTTTTAGGGCTTGCAGGCTTGCTTATCGGCATGATGATCCCCGGTATTATCAATAACATTTCCGATGTTGTTGAAAACCTGCCCGGTTTTGTGAACACATTTATCGGTTTTGTAAAAAATATTGTAGCAGATCTTTCTCAGAAACTTGATAAAGAAACGGGCGAAAAGATTATTGAAACGGTAACAAATTTTGGTGGACAGATCGTTTCATTTATAACTAACGGTGCAGGAACGGTTGTAACCGGTCTTACGGGAATCATTACAAAAACCGCAAGTTTCTTGCTTGATTTCGTGCTTTACGTTGTGGCAAGTTTTATGCTTCTTCACGATTATGACAAGATCAAGCAAGCGCTTAAACGTTGCTTAAGATTGATCGTGACTGAACCTGCAAAATATGATGAATCCTGCGTGTTCCTTCACGATTGCGACGTTATTGTTGAAAAATATATTGTTGTACGTCTTGTCACAAGTCTTGGTATTGGCGTTATAAGTTATTTTGGCTTCCTTTTGTTTGGATTACCATATTCAATATTGCTTGCGCTTATTATTGCTGTAACAAACCTTATACCCTATATCGGACCTTTTGTAGGTGCAGTTCCGGTTGTGATCATAGCCCTTGCAAGCGGCGATTTTTCAACGGTGATCGGCGTATGTATATTCATGCTTGTAATACAGCAAATTGAAGGAAACATTTTAACACCTTTGCTTACCAGTGATGCTCTTGAAGTATCACCAATACTTGTACTTATTGGTATTGCGGTGTTTGGGGCGATGATGGGTATCCCCGGTATGATTCTCGGTGCACCTATTGTTGCAATAATTTCAGGCTTAGTAAAACGAGCCATTGTTATTGCCGAAAAGAAGGCGGAAAAAAAGGAGAAAAACAATGAGATTAAGTGAAAAATGTCAAAGAGTTCAGGGCTCTGTAACCCTGCAGATAGATGCCAAAGCAAAACAGATGAAGGCTGAAGGAAAGGATGTTGTTTCTTTCGGCGCAGGCGAACCTGATTTTCAGACACCTCAATATATTATTGATGCCGCCATTAAGGCATTGCAAGAGGGAAAAACAAAATATACTGCTGCTGCAGGAATTCCTGAATTAAGAAAGGCAGTTTGCGGATTAACAAAGAAAAATCTGGGCATTGACTGTGAATTTGATCAGGTAGTTATTTCTACCGGTGCAAAGCAGGCTTTGTTTAATGCACTTCAGGCAATCTTAAATCCTGGTGATGAGGTTATCATTTTTGCACCCTACTGGGTAAGTTATCCCGAACTTGTTAAAATGGCTGACGGTGTTCCCGTTTTCGTAAACACCATTGAAGAAAAGGGATTTGCCATTGATTTTCAGGCTCTTAACAATGCTTTAACCGATAAAACATGCGCAATTATTTTAAACACACCTTCAAACCCCTCAGGCGCAGTTTTATCTGAAGAAGATATAAGAAAGATCGCTCAGATCGCAAAAGAACATGATCTTATGATCATTTCCGATGAAATATATGATTGCCTTCTTTATGATGGTGCAAAGCATTTCTCAGTTATGCAGATAGATGAGGATATGCGTGAGAGGACTATTTTAATTAACGGTATGTCAAAGGCTTATGCCATGACCGGCTGGAGAATGGGTTATTCTATCAGTAACAAGAAGATCGCAAAAATGATCGCAAGTTATCAAAGCCATGCAACGGGCAACCCCAACACTATCACACAGTACGCTACTCTTGCCGCCCTTGAAAGCGAAAATCCTGAGTATGAAAAAATGCTTACAGAGTTTGATAAGCGCAGAAAGTATATGGTTGAAGCAGTAAATGCCATTAACGGCTTAAGCGCACAGACTCCTAAGGGTGCATTCTATGTAATGGTCTGCATTAAAGATATTATCGGAAAAAGTTATAACGGCAAAAAGATAAACGGATCAATGGATTTTGCTGAAATTCTTCTTGATGAAACCATGACGGCTGTTGTTCCCGGCGGACCATTCGGTCTTGATCATTATATAAGACTTTCTTATGCAACAAGCATGGAAACTATCGAAAAGGGACTTTCACGAATCAAAAAATTTGCTGAAGGAGCAAAATAATGCTTAAAATAGATAAGAATAACAGACTTTCGGAAAACGAATATAGTTATATGTTGCAGGACGTTGCCGAGCCTGAACTGTTCAGAACATTTTATGAATATACTTCAATTCCTAAAGTAGGCTTTAACGAACGTCATGTACCTATGGTTACACCTGAGGAATTGTGGATAACCGATACCACGTTCCGTGACGGTCAGCAATCGACATCACCTTTTACAGTTGAGCAGATCGTTGATATTTTTAAAATGCTTTCACGTCTTTCCGGACCTAAGGGAATAATTCGCCAAAGTGAATTTTTCCTTTATAGCGAAAAGGATAGAAAAGCCGTTGAAAAGTGCATGGAGTTGGGTCTTGAATTTCCCGAAATCACCAGTTGGATACGCGCAAACCCCAAGGATTTTGAACTTGTTAAATCTATGGGTGTTAAGGAAACGGGTATCTTGGTAAGTTGCTCCGACTACCATATTTTCAAAAAAATGAATCTTACAAGATCAGGCGCAATGGAAAAATATCTCTCCATCGTAAAAGCGGCTTTGGAGCAGGGCATCGTTCCCCGTTGCCACTTTGAAGATATTACACGCGCTGATTTTTACGGTTTTGTTGTGCCCTTTGCAACAGAACTTATGAAACTTGCTGAAGAAACGGGAATTCCAATAAAAATCCGCGCTTGCGATACAATGGGCTTTGGCGTATCTTATCCCGGTGCATCACTTCCCCGAAGCGTTCCCGGTATCATTTACGGTTTACATCACTACGCAGGTGTACCTAACGGGCAGATCGAATGGCACGGACATAACGACTTCTATAAAGTTGTTACAAACGCCGCAACTGCCTGGCTTTACGGTTGCTCAAGCGTAAACTGCTCACTTATGGGTATTGGTGAAAGAACGGGCAACTGTCCTTTGGAAGCTATGGCCATTGAATATGCATCTCTCCGCGGAACAACCGACGGAATGGATCTTTCTGCCATCACTGATATTGCACAGTATTTTGAACATGAACTTGGCTATGAAATTCCTGCAAACACACCTTTTGTGGGCAGAAACTTCAATGCTACCCGTGCAGGTATCCATGCTGACGGTATGCTCAAAAACGAAGAGATCTATAACATTTTTGATACAAAGGCAATTCTTAACCGTCCTGCTATGGTTATTGTTGATGCAACAAGCGGTTTGGCAGGTATTGCTTACTGGATAAACGGATATTATCATCTTGAAGGCGATCTTCAGATAGACAAAAAGAATCCTATTGTTGCAAAAATGAAAGAACTTGTTGATAAGGAATATGAATCAGGCAGAAATACCGCAATGGGTGATATTGAACTTGACACTATGTTACGACAACTTGATAATCATTTACATTCAGCCTTTGAACATCATCATATCGCTAAAAAATTGCTTGAAAAATAAAAGATTTTTATAAATTCAGGTATATTTAACAAGATTTTTTAAAAAAACTTAAGTTTTTTATAAAAAAGGTATGGAAATTTATTCAAAAATAGTTTATAATACAAGTAACAAACATTAAGGAGGATTTTTACTATGATTAAAATTATCTATGGCAAAAAAGGAACAGGCAAAACTAAGAAGATCATCGAATGTGCCAATGAGGCTTCAATGACCTTAAAGGGCAACGTTGCATTCCTTTTTAACAATAAGGATTATATCCACGATCTTAAACATCAGGTTCGCTTCATCAATACCAGCGAGTACGGAATCAAGGGCGCATATCTTTTCCTTGGCTTCGTTTCAGGTCTTGTTGCTTCAAACTTTGACCTTGAAAGAATTTACGTTGACGGCTTTTTGAAGCATATGGACCGTCCCATGGAAGAACTTGAAGATCTTTTCATTAAACTTGACAAGTTTGCAGGTGAGAACAGAATCGATCTTATTCTTTCATTAAGTGCTGATAAGGAAGAAATTCCCACATTTATGCAGAAATACTTAGTTGACTAAAAGGTAAATGAATATGTTGTACACTTCCACAAGGGATTCTTCCCTTAAATACTCGGCGGCAAAGTGCTTCGTTCAGGGTATTTCAAGTGAAGGCGGGCTGTTCGTTCCCGAAAGCTTTCCCCAAATTAGCTTAGACGAAATAGCCTCTATGTCGGAAATGTCTTATTCCGAGAGAGCATTTACGGTGCTCTCTCGTTATTTAACTGACTTTTCCAAAGAGGAATTAGAAGATTGTATCAAAGGTGCTTACGGCACAAAATTTGATGAGATGGGTGTTTGCCCTCTCCATTATACCGAAGATAATGTTGCTGTTATGGAACTTTATCACGGTCCCACACTTGCTTTTAAGGACGTAGCACTTCAGATTTTGCCACACTTTTTAAAGCATGCAAAGAAAAAGGAAAATGAGGATGCAACCATCCTGATTCTTGTTGCAACCAGCGGTGATACCGGTAAAGCGGCACTTGAAGGCTTTGCTGACGTTGACGGTATGGCTATCTCTGTTTTCTTCCCCAATCAGGGTGTTTCCAGAATGCAACAGTTGCAGATGACCACTCAGGAGGGTGAAAACGTTTTCGTATGCGCAGTAAACGGAAACTTTGACGATGCGCAGACGGGTGTTAAGAAGATCTTTGCAGATAAGGCTATTAAAGAAGAACTTTTAAAGAAAAACGTTAAACTTTCTTCAGCAAACTCAATTAACTGGGGCAGACTTGTTCCTCAGGTAGTTTACTATTTCTCGGCATATGCAGATATGCTTAAAAACAACACTATTAAAAAAGGCGACAAGGTGAACTTTGTTGTGCCCACAGGTAATTTTGGAGATATTCTGGCAGGCTATTATGCTATGCGCATGGGTCTTCCCGTAAATAAACTTATCTGTGCATCCAATAAAAACAACGTTTTAACCGATTTCTTTGAAACGGGCGTTTATAATGCTAACCGTGAGTTCTATAAAACTCAGTCACCGTCAATGGATATTCTTATTTCATCAAACCTTGAACGTCTTTTGTTTGAACTTTCAGGCAGAGATGATAAGTTTGTTGATGCGCTCATGCAGAAACTTAAAACTGTTGGCGAATATAAGATAACCGACGAAATGTATAAAGAACTTACAAGCGTTTTCGGCGCAGGCTATGCCGATGAAGATGCTACAAAGTCTGCCATTAAAGAAATGTGGCAGAATAAAAATTACTGCATAGATACCCATACGGCAGTTGGTGTTGCAGTATATGAAAATTATAAGAAAGAATCAGGTGATAACACGCCTACCGTACTTCTTTCAACTGCAAGTCCCTATAAATTCCCTCATTCCGTGCTTGAAGCCATTTTCGGCGAGGCACCCTCTGATGAATTTGAGGCGGCAGATAAATTAAAGGCAATGGGCGTTAAACAGCCTGAACAGATTTCAAGCCTTAAAACAAAAGAAATTTTACATAAAACTGTTTGCGATAAGGATGAAATGCCTCAGACAGTATTAGGTTCGGTGAAGTAAAATGGATGATAAAAAAACTATATTTTCAGGCATACAGCCTTCAGGATGCGTAACTATCGGCAACTATTTGGGCGCACTCCGTTCATGGAAAGAACTGCAGAACGATTATAACTGTTACTTCTGCGTTGTTGACCTTCATGCAATAACCGTTCGCCAGACTCCTGCCGATTTAAGAAGACGTTGCGTTGAACTTTACGCAGAATATATTGCTTGCGGTCTTGATCCTGAAAAGAATATAATGTTCTTCCAGTCCCATGTGCCTGCTCATTCTGAACTTTCCTGGCTTCTTACCTGCAATACTTATATGGGCGAGATGAGCCGTATGACTCAGTTCAAGGAAAAAAGCAAAAAAGCAGGTGCAAACGTTGGCTTAGGTCTTTTAAGTTATCCCGTTTTAATGGCGGCAGATATTCTTTTGTATAATACCGATCTTGTTCCCGTTGGTGCTGATCAAAAGCAACATCTTGAACTTGCACGCGATCTTGCTATCCGCTTTAACAATACTTATTCTGAAACATTTACTGTGCCCGATCCCTATATTCCCAAAAACGGCGCGCGTATTATGAGCCTTCAGGATCCTTTAAGCAAGATGAGCAAAAGTGCTGAAAACGTAAACGCTTTTGTTTCTATTTTAGATGAACCTGACGTTATCATGAAAAAGTTTGCCCGTGCGGTAACTGATTCCGATACCCGTATTATTCACGATATCGAAAACAAACCCGGCGTAACAAATCTTATTGAAATCTACTCTGCCTGCACCGGCGAAACTGTTGAAAACATCGAAAAACTCTTTGAGAATAAGGGCTATGGCGACTTCAAAAAAGCAGTTGGTGAGGCAGTTGTTGAAACAGTTAAGCCTATCCAGGATAACTTCAAACGCATCATGACCGATAAAGCATATATTGAAAAATGCTTTACAATGGGTGCAGAACGCGCATCCTATACTGCTAATAAAACTTTAGCAAAGGTTCAAAGAAAGATGGGACTTGCATCCCGTAAACTTTAACTCATAGCGCGAGAAATCTTTACAAACAAGCCACTGAAAAATCAGTGGCTCTTTTTTATATGAGAAAGTTGTAATTCTTGTGAGTTTTTTGTAAAAAATGCTTGTTTTAAAGTGAGATTTGTGATACTATATTTATATATTATTACTTGAGGTTTACTATGCAATTATTAAAGGATAAAATTTTAAAAGAAGGTACAGTTCTTCCGGGTAATATTTTAAAGGTTGACAGTTTTTTGAATCAGCAACTTGATATTACTCTTATTCAGGAGATCGGCAAGGAGTTTGCTAAACGTTTTGAAAACTTAGGTATCAACAAAATTCTTACCGTTGAGTCTTCAGGTATAGGAATTGCTTGTATTGCCGCACAGTATATGAATAACGTTCCCGTTGTTTTCGGCAAAAAACACAAGACCTCAAAGGTCGGCGATGAGTTTTATTCCACAAAGATTTTTTCTTTTACTCATAACCGCGAATATGAAGTTACCATTGCAAAGAAGTTTATCGGTAAAGATGATAATATTCTTATTATTGATGACTTTTTAGCAAACGGTGAAGCAGTTCACGGACTTATGGATATTATTTCCCAGGCAGGGGCATCGCTTAAAGGTATCGGCATTGCCGTTGAAAAAGGTTTTCAGGGCGGTGGCGACGCTTTAAGGGAAAAAGGCATAAAACTTGAGTCTTTAGCCATTGTTGATTCGATGACTGACGATAGCATTTCGTTTAGGTAATAACGGTCATAGACCGAAAAATATTACAAAAATAAAAAGGAGAGAATTGTTATGAAAAATCTCAAAAAGATTTTCGCAGTAGTTCTCGCAGTTCTTATGATGGCAAGCGTATTTGTTGCTTGCGGTACTGAACCTGCAACAACTCCTGACGAAAACGAAGGTAACAACGCAAAGAAAGAGTTGAAGGTTGGTTTCATCTTCCTTCACGATGAACAGTCAACATATGACAAGAACTTCATGGATGCTGCTAAGAAGGCATGTGAAGAAATGGACGTTGACTATGCACAGAAGACTCAAATCCCTGAGTCAAAGGATTGCTATGATGCAGCAGTTGAACTTATCGAAGTTGACGGTTGCGACATCATCTTTGCTGACTCTTTCGGTCACGAAGCATTCCTTATTGATGCTGCAAAGGAATATCCCGATGTACAGTTCTGCCATGCAACAGGTACACAGGCTCATACAGCAGGCGTTAAGAACTTCCACAACGCATTTGCTTCAATCTATGAAGGCCGCTACCTTGCAGGTGTTGCTGCAGGCTTAAAGCTTAACGAAATGATCGATGCTGGCAAGATCACTGCTGATAAGGCAAAGATGGGTTACGTTGGTGCTTTCACATTTGCTGAAGTTATCTCCGGTTACACATCATTCTATCTTGGCGCAAAGTCAGTTTGCCCCACAGTAACAATGGACGTTAAGTTCACCGGTTCATGGTATGATGAGCAGCTTGAGAAGGAAGCTGCAAACGCTCTTATTTCAGGCGGTTGCGTTCTTATTTCACAGCATGCTGACTCAATGGGTGCTCCCACTGCTTGCGAAACTGCAGGTGTTCCCAACGTTTCATACAACGGATCAACAGTTGCAGCTTGCCCCAACACATTCATCGTTTCCTCAAGAATCGACTGGACACCTTACTTCAAGTACATGATCGATTGCGTTCAGAACGGCAAAGAAATCGATACTGACTGGACAGGCACCATCGAAACAGGTTCAGTAGTTCTTACTGACATTAACGAAAAAGCTGCTGCTGCAGGCACTGCTGAAAAACTCGCTCAGGTTAAGCAGGACCTTCTTGATAAGAAGATCAACGTATTTGATACTGCTAACTTCACAGTAAATAAGGAAACACTTCCTTCATATAAGGCTGACGTTAATACTGATGATGCATTTACACCCGATACAGAAGTTATCGAAAACGGTGTGTTCTATGAGTCAAAGCATCGTTCCGCACCTTACTTTGATATTAGAATCGACGGTATCACTCTTCTTGACGAGAAGTACTAATTAATTATGTCTGAGGCGGAGAAAAATCTCCGTCTCAGGCTGATTTTAAAGAAAGTGTTTTGCACTTCCTTTAAAGTCATAGATAACGGAGGTTTAAAGTGAATAAACAACCTGCTATTGAATTTAAAAACATTACAAAAACATTCGGCAAAGTTGTAGCCAACAAGAACGTTAATCTTACTGCGTACCGTGGTGAGATTCTTTCTATTTTAGGTGAAAACGGAAGCGGAAAAACCACTCTTATGAATATGATCTCAGGCATTTATTTCCCTGATGAAGGTCATATCTTCATTGATGGAAATGAAGCGGTCATCACTTCACCTAAAGAGGCTTTTAAGTACAAGATCGGTATGATACATCAGCACTTCAAACTTGTTGATGTTTTCAGTGCTGCCGAAAATATTGTGCTTGGTATTGAAAATGGCAAATACAATATCAAAAACTCAACTGTTGAGATCAAAAAGATTACTGAACAGTACGGCTTTGATCTTGACCCGGAAAAGAAAATATATACAATGTCTGTTTCCGAAAAGCAGACTGTCGAAATTATAAAAGTTCTTTATCGCGGTGCAGATATTCTTATTCTTGACGAGCCTACCGCTGTTCTTACGCCTCAGGAAACGGAGAAACTTTTTAACGTTCTCCGCCGTATGCGTGATGACGGAAAATGTATTATCATTATTACTCATAAACTTCACGAGGTACTTTCACTTTCCGATAGAGTTTCAGTTCTTCGTAAAGGTGAGTATGTAGGTACTGTTAATACTAAGGAAACTAATGAGTCAGAACTTACCGAAATGATGGTAGGCAAAAAAGTAGAACTTAATATTCACAGAAGTATACCTCAGAATCCCGTTGACAGACTTGTAGTTAAGAACGTTAATTGTGTTGACAGAGTTGGCGCAACAGTTCTTGATAACGTTTCATTTACAGCAAGAAGCGGTGAAATTTTAGGTATTGCAGGTATTGCAGGCTCAGGTCAGAGAGAACTTTTGGAGGCTATTGCAGGTCTTCAACACCTTGTTTCAGGTGAGATAACTTATCTTGATCCTCAAACAGGTGAAATTGAAAACTTAAGGGATAAAACACCTATTCAAATCAGAAATATGGGCGTTCGCCTTTCCTTTGTTCCTGAGGATAGACTTGGCATGGGTCTTGTTGGAAATATGGACATCGTTGATAATATGATGCTCAGAAGTTACTCAAAGGGTCACTCACTTTTCCTTGAACGTAGAGATCCCAAGGATCTTGCAAGTAAGATCATAAACGATCTTGAGATCGTAACACCCAGCGCTTCAACACCGGTACGCCGTCTTTCAGGCGGTAACGTCCAAAAAGTACTTGTTGGACGAGAAATCGCCGCATCACCTACAGTTTTGATGGTTGCGTATCCCGTTCGCGGACTTGATATAAACTCCTCATACATGATATACAATCTTCTTAATGAACAGAAGGAAAGAGGCGTTGCAATCATTTTCGTAGGCGAAGACCTGGATGTTCTTATCGAACTTTGTGATAGGATCATGGTTATCGGATCAGGTCACGTTACAGGTATTGTTGATGCACGAGATGCCACTAAAGAAGAAATAGGTCTTCTTATGACAAAATCTAAGGTAGAAGAAAAGGAGGATAGCAATGGCAGCAATTAAGACACATAAAGAGCCGCTTTTTCATGTTGTAAAACGTGACGATATGCCTGCATGGGGTGCGTGGCTCATAAGAATTGCAACGATTATTGTTGCAATGATCCTTGTAGGAATCCTTTCTATGATACTTACTGAGAAAAGTTTTGGCGAAACATATGGAATAATGTTCAAAGGCGTTTTCGGCCGACTTCTTGAAGGAAAAACCACAATGCTTTGGAAATATCTTCAGGAAATAGCCATTCTTCTTTGTCTTGCACTTGCACTTACTCCTGCTTTTAAAATGAAGTTCTGGAACTGCGGTGCTGAAGGTCAAGCACTGGTTGGCGGACTTGCTGCTATTTTCTGTATGATCGAATTTGGCGGAAAAATTCCCGATTTGTTGCTTATTCTCATAATTGCCGTATCCAGCATTTTTGCAGGCGCAGTTTGGGGTGTTATTCCCGCAATATTCAAAGCGCTGTTTAACACAAACGAAACGCTTTTTACCCTTATGATGAACTACATCGCCATTCAGATCGTTGCCTATTACGTTTATATTGAAGGCGGTGGATCCAACGTTATTAACCCCGTTCCTTACGGAAACTTCCCTGCGGTAGGAAAAAATAATTATTTCGTAAACATTGTTATTGTTGCAGTTATAACTTTGCTTATGTATATTTATCTTAAATACAGTAAGCAAGGCTATGAGATTTCGGTTGTTGGCGAAAGTCAGAACACCGCAAGATACATCGGTATTAACGTTAAGAAAGTTATTACCCGTACCATGCTTATTTCAGGCGCATTATGCGGTGTTACCGGTATGCTTCTTGTTGCAGGTAAAGACCATAGTATAAATAAGGACCTTGTTGGCGGTCAAGGCTTTACGGCAATTCTTATGTCATGGTTAGGTCAGTTTAATCCCTTTATTATTGCGATCATGACGGCAATAGTAGTATTTTTAAGAATCGGTGTTGCTAAAGTTGCGGATAATGCCCATTTGAATTCTTCTTATGCCGAAATAATGGTTGGTATAGTAATTCTTATGTTAGTTGGTTGTGAGTTCTTTATTCAATATTCAATAAAGTTCCGCCAGAACAGTAAGGAGGTAGCTGCATAAATGGATAATTTTATTCAATTTTTCTGCCGAGCAATTCTCCTTGGTGTGCCTCTGCTTTACGGATCTACAGGTGAAATCGTTACCGAAAAATCGGGACATCTTAATCTTGGAATTCCCGGTATCATGTATGTTGGTGCCATAAGCGGTGTTGTTGGATCGTTCCTTTATGAAAATGCTTGCGGAAACGATATTGCACAGATGAACGCTTTTTTGGCAATAATCATTCCTCTTTTGTGCGCTATTGCAGGCGCCGTTTTGATGGGCCTTATATATAGTTTCTTAACAGTAACTCTTCATGCAAATCAGAATGTTACCGGTCTTGCACTTACCACGCTGGGTATTGGCTTAGGTAACTTCCTTGGCGCTTCACTTATCAATATTACAAAAAGCGAACTTCCCTCCATTGCACTTACAAAGACAAGCGGTTTCTTTAAGGCAAAAATACCTTTTGCCGATAATCTTGGTTGGTTTGGCGATATGTTCTTATCCTTTGACTTCCTTACCTACCTTGCTATTGCCATTGCCTTGGTTGTAGCCTTTGTGTTTAATAAAACACGCGTAGGTCTTAATCTCCGTGCAGTAGGTGAAAACCCTGCAACCGCTGATGCCGCAGGTATCAATGTTACAAAGTACAGATATTTCTCAACAATGATCGGAAGTGCCATTGCAGGTCTTGGCGGACTTCAGTACGTTATGGCTTATGCTGACGGCGTATGGTCAAATAACGCTTTCGGCGATCGTGGTTGGATGGCCATTGCTCTTGTTATTTTTGCTTTGTGGAAACCCTCCATGGCAATTATTGGCTCATTCTTATTCGGCGCGCTTTGTAATGCCAATAACTATATTCACGGTCTTGGAACCGAAACCCAGGAACTTTTCAAAATGCTTCCTTATATCGTTACCATCGTTGTTCTTATTATCACCAGTATGCGTAAGAAGAAGGAACATCAGCCTCCGGGAAGTTTGGGTGTTAATTATTTCCGTGAAGAACGGTAGAGTTCATAGCGCGATAAATCTTTGCGAACAAGCCACCGATATTCTCGGTGGCTTTTCCTTTGTTGCGATGACCGTGAACACATATAAAAATATTAAAACCCCTGCATTGCAGGGGTTTTTGTTATGTTTCGATTTTTGCGATTCTGACAACTAAATCTTCTCCGTATTTATAGGGTTTTGCCTGAACGTTTACTTCATCGCCGTTCTGGACGAAATCTAAACTTTCGCCGTTATCAAGCCAGCAAACCGACTTGATTTTTTTCGTAAAATTAAATATGTTGTCGGGGGTGAATGCGTTGCCGATAGTTACGTTTGCATCACCGTTAATGCTTAAATCACTTATGAAAAGATA
>JAZULU010000195.1:0-4718 GCA_045603265.1 Clostridia bacterium | reverse complement strand
CATGATAGCCTAAATGGTTATTTCGCATATCCATTATAACAGATATTTTAAATTCTGCACTATATCTTTTTTGTTTTTGTCCCTTTTTTACCATAAAAAATATGCACCTCCAAAAGTGTCTAACTTTTGGGGTGCATATCAAAATGCACTCTTAAAATTATAATACGCTTTTACCGCCGTCGACAAAAATATTTTGTCCGGTGATATATCTTCCGTCTTCGGAAACAAGCATTGAAATTATGCCTGCACAGTCTTCGGGAAGTCCGTAATAGCCAAGGGGAATGCTATCGGTAACTTGTTTTGCATATTCAGGATCGGAAAGAGCCAACAAGTTTCTGTCGGTATATATTACACCGGGCGCAACGTTGTTTACGGTTATTCCGTCCTTTGCAAGTTGAAGGGAAAGTGATTCAACCATATTTGTCTGAGCGGCTTTTGATGCTGAATATATAAGCATATCGGGGTGAGGCTTTTTCTCTTGCACCGAGCCGATAGTGATTATTCTGCCCCAACCGTTCTTTTGCATATGGGGAGTAACGACCTGAATGATCATAAGTGAAGCAACAAGGTTGGAGGTAAGTTGATCAAAACAATCATTTGGCGTTATCTCTTGCCAGGGAGTGCGGTACTGTACCGATGCGCTCAAAACTAAAACGTCTATATCTTTTAAGTTTTCTGTAAGATTATTTATGCTTTCGATATTTGTGAGATCGCCGGTGAGAATTTCTGCCTGACCACCATTTTTTTTAATTTCATTTTTTAAAGTTTTTAGGTTGTCACTTTCCTTGACACCGTGAATTATTACCTTAAAACCATCGTTAGCAAGGCGCAAAGCAATAGCCCTGCCGATACCTCGCGATGAGCCTGTTATAAATGCTGTTTTCATTTTTTACCTCTTAAAGTGCCGTTTGCGTATCGGTAGGATCGCCGTTTTTGGCAAGATCATATTCCTTAGACCAATCAAGATCACGATATTCTTCGCCGCGCGGATCGGTTTTGATCCACTCTAAAAGCATATCAAGCATTTCTTCACTCCAGGTGTTTTTATCTATCTGAGCAGTTGTGAATTTGCCTTGACAGATCATTTCAAAACCAAAATCGTCTTTAACGTGAGTTTTTGCGGCACCTTCAACAACGTCGGCAACAAGGTGAGAGGGAATGAACAGAACTCCGCCGCCTGCACCGAAAACGACGTCACCGGGCAAGCATACTGCACCGCCGAAGTTTGTAATATCGTTCCAGTCTTTCATAACAAATTCGCGGATGGGGGTTGGGTCAATTCCGCGGTAATAAACCTGAACGTCGGGAACTTTTTGCATCTGTTCAACATCGCGAACGCCGCCCCAGATAACTGCACCGCCGTTCTTCGTGCGCTTTTGCAATGCGGTTGTAAGATTTCCGCCTAAAAAAGTACCTTTATAAATTTTATCGTACATATCGCACACAACAACGTCGCGCTCATAAAGGCGGTCGATGACCCATTGATTGTAATTTCCCTGAAGACCGTCATCTTTGCCACGGGAAAACTGAACGTCATGAAGATCGGGGCGGGTGGGACAATAGGTGCAAGTTACTGCTCTGCCAACAAGTTTTCTGCCGTCGTTATGTAAAGGGAAAAGGGGATTTTCACCACCGCCAACAAACTGATGTTCATATCCTAAAACGAAGATAGGCTTCCAAACTTCTTCCAAAGTCATGCCGTAAAGGGCATCAAGATATTTATCTTGAACTTTCGGTCTGCCGTCGGGCATGCGCTCGCCTTTCCAAAGGGGAGTTAATTGAATTATTTTTTCTCTATCATTAAAATTCATTTTATACCTCAATAATAATTTCGTTTTTACTGTTTTTATTAAGTGAAACGTTATACTTTTTGTCATTTACGGTTATTTCGTAGTTTCCGAAAAAGCCTTTGAAATTTACTGTTCCAATTTCATTTGTTTTAAGTATTTCTTCGGTGTGCCAAACCTTTTCAAAAAGATTCTTTATTGTGTAATAGGCAGGTTTGGGCGTCATATCAAATCTTAAAAGACCGCCGTGGAAATAGTTTTCGCCAACGGACATATTGCCTTGAGTTTCAGAAATTTTTTCCGGAGTGGCATCTGCAACGTGGGCATAGCCGTCTATCATGTTCCAGTAAATTATCTGTTCAACGTTTTCGTGGCTGAACCATATTTTGTATAAGTTTTCAATGATCTCTGCCTGAACTGATTCGTCCTCATCGTTCCAGGAATAAGCAGGAATAGTTACTTCTGTAATTTGTAAAGGCTTGCCGAATGCAGAATAAAGATCCATCTGCTTATATAACTGTTCAGGACTGTAAAATTGGCGCGTTTCATTATATTCATCTGCGCTTTTAAAGAACATATGATACTGCATGCCGATAGCATCGATCCTTGCACCGCTTTTAAGGGTATTTTCTATTATGTTTGGATAACTTTGCTCATCTCTTTTTAACCAGCAAGCGTGAGTATATTCGTTTATAACAAGTTGATTTTTTGGGAAATATTTTTCCGCTGTCTTAAAGCACCACTGAACAAAATCAGGCTCTTTATAAAAAGACGTGTGACCGGTTTGCCAAAACATTTCATTTGTAACTTCGATGGTGGGAATCTTATCTTTGTAGCGGTCGGCAATTTCTCTGAAGCGGTTTTCCAAAATTTCTTTTACTTCTTCTACCGATGAATCTTTAAGCCAGACGGGGAAAAAGTGATCGTATGCTAACGCATGCTCGCGAGGCTCAATATTATGCTTTTGACAAAACTCCATTATAAGATCAATGGGGGGACGTCGATATATTTTTTTGCTGTCCTTATTATAACGGGTATTGCCTTTTTCAGGCTCTAATGTATCCCAATAAAAAGGAAGCGTTACCATGTTACCGAATTCTGCCATTATCTCTTTATATTTGTTGTTTTTTTCTTCCGTTTCAAGTTCGTCAAGCATAAAAATATTTGCACCGTACTTAAAAGCATGGCTTGTCTGCTTGATCAAAACGTCAGTATTTTTTAAAAGGTTGCCGTCTTTGGATTTTAGAATTACGGTAGCATCACCTTTACGATGTTTTTCAATACCTTCTGAATAACGCTTTTCAAAATAATCTTTTTGTTCGTTAAATAATTCAAGAACTTTTTTTCTTTCACTCATAAAGATCAACTCCATATTCTGTCATTTGAAAATTCTTTATTCCACTGGTCGGTAGGCTCAAAATATCCGGGAATGTTTGGGTTAATATGTGCTCTTAAAACTTCTTCGTTCAGATCGTCAAAGCCGATGCCGGGTTTTTCGGGAACTTTAATAAAGCCGTTTTTGAAGATGGGATTATCAATGCCCGTTACCATATCTGCCCACCAGGGAACGTCAACTGAATGGAACTCAAGGGCAAGAACGTTGTGCATCGCAGCGGCAACGTGGACGGTGGCAAGGCACGCAACGGGACTTTCCGCCATATGAATAGCAGTTGCAACACCGTGTTCATCGGCAATATCTGCGATCTTCTTTAATTCTAAAGCACCTCCGCAAGTTAAAATATCGGGGTGAATTACCGAAACACTGCCTGCTTTAATTAAGGTTTCAAAACCTTCTTTTAAATAAATATCTTCGCCTGTGCAAACGGGAATGGTTGTTGAATTTCTTAATCTTACATACTGATCGGTGTACATCCACGGCACCATATCTTCTATCCACGCAAGATTGTATTTTTCCATTCTTCGTGCAAAACGGATACAATCCTCAACGCAGATATGTCCGAAATGATCAACTGCAAGGGGAATTTCGTAGCCGATAACTTCACGAACCTCTTTTATATAGTTCTCTAAAAAGTCAAGACCCTTTTCAGTTAAATGGATGCCCGTGTGTGGGTGTGCGGTGGTTATGATCGAATAACTTTTTTGATGCTTTACCATATCCTGCGTAACACTGCCGCCCTGAACGTTAAGAATATGACCTGCATATTTTTTCATATCGTCAATAAAGCCTAAAGGTGCGTTGATAGTATCTTCTTCATCAAGCAAAAGACCGATTCCCAAATCCATTTTAAGGAAAGTGAAGCCCATCTCCATTCTCTTTTTTAAAGCAAGACCCATATCATGACCGGTATGCTTACCGTCAACGTCAGTATCACAGTAAACCCTTACTTCGTCGCGGAACTTACCGCCTAAAAGTTGATAAAGGGGAACACCGTAGGCTTTGCCTGCTAAATCCCAAAGGGCAATTTCAATGCCTGAAACACCTCCGCCCTGACGGGAAGGTCCGCCAAACTGTTTGATTTTTCTGAAAATTTTATCAACGTTACAAGGGTTTTCACCTAAAATGCGGCTTTTAAGCATGAGAGCATAAGTCTTTGAAGAAGCGTCACGCACTTCACCGAAACCGCTTATACCTTGGTTGGTATCGATTCGAAGGATCGTGCATCGTTTTGGTGCGCCGTCAATATCAACAAAGCGCATGTCGGTAATTTTAAGGTCAGTTGGATTTGAACAGTAATTCATAATTTCTCCTTTTATATTGACAATTATGTATTTTCGGTGATATCATCTGTATATAACTTAATGCACACGTACTGTGTGTTTCATCAACTATGTTATATAATTTACAAACTATTTTAGGGTAAGAGCTATGAATACAACAATCGGTGACATACTTTCTCCATCAGGTCGGGAGCAGCTGCGTATGTGGGACGGCAAGGTGTCGGGCGGAAGCAGACCGCTAAAGCGCCACCT
>JAZULU010000194.1:0-4714 GCA_045603265.1 Clostridia bacterium | reverse complement strand
ACGGTAATAATATTATAAAAGCAGAAAAACTTAACGAACATTGGTGGTACCTTTGGATTGATTATGATGGAACGGATAAAACTATGAATAAGAATAAGTAAAAAGCAAAGGTATCCAATCTATGTAATTTTTATAAAAGATTAAAAATATATAATATTGGCGATTAATTTAATAAATAATTTCTTGGATTACGAAGTGCAAAAATCGAAACTATCAACGTGTTGTTTGATGCTTTGGGTCTTGCATCGTTCACCATTGCGGGCACCGAAGTTGCATGTATGGCATCACTTCAGGATAACGTTCTGCTTGTTATAGTTCTTGGAAATTTCCCAAAATCAAGATTGACGAAAGTGAAACAAATTGACAGTATGTAGAAGATAAATCATGTTATTCTGTTATAAGCAACCGTTTAGGTTGCTTTTTTTATACACAAAATTACTATTTTTTTATAAGATTGTCATATTGTAATATAAAAATTTGTGTTATATAATATTTAAAAAAGGAGGGATACCTATGAAATATGAAAAAACAAGAAAAATATCGTTTCCCCTTGGCGGAATAGGTAGTGGTTGTATCGGTCTTGCAGGCAACGGTGAACTTATCGATTGGGAGATATTTAATCGCCCCAATAAAAATACAAGAAACGGTTATTCACATTTTGCAATTAAGGCAATATGCAAGGATAAAACTGTTGCTAAAATTCTCCAGGGCGATACTGTGGAAGATCTTACGGGTACACGTCATCCCGATCAGCCCGGCGGATTTGATTTTGGTCCGAGAGTTAATTCTATGGCTGGATTTCCCCATTTTAGAAATGTGGAGTTTGACGGCAAGTTCCCTCTTGCAAACTTAACATATAGTGATGAATTTTTTCCTGGTGAAGTGCGTTTATGTGCTTTTAACCCTATGATTCCTCATGATGCCTTTAATTCAAGCCTCCCTGCATCTTTTTTTCAATGGGAAATTAAAAACACAACTAAAGAAGATATTAAATATTCAATTTCCCTTTGCGTGCAGAACCCATCAGGAACTTCAAAAAACGATAAGTTAGAAAAGGGTTGCTTCCTTTATCATGCAGGCAAAGAAAAAGACGAGATCGGATATCGGGATCTGACTATCCTTACTGATAATGAAGATGTCAACGTTCAGCCCTATTGGTATCGTGGACAATGGCAGGATGGTGTTACCACATATTGGAAGGATTTTTCTTCTTCTGATCCCATGATTGAGCGAGTTTATGAAGAGGCGGGAACAGTTGATCATGCAACGGTTGTAGCATCTGTATTTGTTAAGGCAGGCGAAACAAAGAAAATACGTTTTGTGCTTGCTTGGAACGTTCCCGTGCAATATAATTATTGGTCGCCTTACCGCGATGAAAATGATAAGGATATTACATGGAAAAACTATTATGCAACTCAATTTGACAGTTCTCTTGATACTGCTAAATATGCCTTATCAAAATTTGATGAATTATTATTAAAAACAGAAAAATTTAAAGAAGCATTACATTCAAGCACGCTCCCTGATTTTGTCATTGATGCTGTAACTGCAAATTTATCGGTGCTTAAATCATCAGTAGTTTTGCGCCTTGAAGACGGCTCTTTCTGGGGGTGGGAAGGCGTTCACGATCGCGAAGGATTATGTGAAGGCAGTTGTCAACATGTATGGAATTATGCCTATGCTTTGCCGTTTTTATTCCCTGAACTTGAGCGTACAATGCGCGAAAACACAATGAAGTACGGCATGGATGAGCACGGAAAATCTACCTTCCGAATTCCGTTGCCGTTAGGAAGAAAGTATGAAAAATATTCTGCTTGTGTTGACGGGCAGATGGGCGAAGTTATAAAATGCTATCGCGAGTGGAAAGTTTCAGGCAATAATGAATGGCTGAAAAACCATGCAAAAGAAATTTTTACCATGCTTGATTTTGCCTGGTCAAAGGAAAATCCTCATTTGTGGGATGCTGACTGCGACGGTGTTATGGAGGGAAGACAGCATAATACTCTTGATATTGAACTGTTTGGTCCCAACTCATGGCTTGAAGGCTTCTATTTGGCGGCACTTGATTGCGGTGCACAAATGGCGGAGTTTTTAGGAGATGAAAAACGCGCCGAAAAATATAGAAGTTTATATGCTTCAGGTAAAAAATGGACAAACGAAAATCTTTTCAACGGTGAATATTTCGGACACATAGTTGATCTTACGGATAAATCTCTTGTTGAAAAATATTCTGCACCTCTTGATTATTATTGGAATGATGAAGCAGGGCAGATCAAATATCAGTTAGGCGAAGGTTGCATTATAGATCAGATGCTTGCCGATTGGCATTGTGCAATTCTTGGCATTGATTCGGTTTTTGATAAAGATAAAAAACATGTAGCACTTCAAAATCTTTATAAGAACAACTTTAAATCGTCGATGCGAACCGTTGCCAACGCTTTCAGAAATTTCGCGTTAAATGATGAGGCAGGCGTATTGATATGCACTTATCCTGAAGGTAAAAATGAGCCTAAAATTCCAATTCTTTACTCCACCGAAACAATGACAGGATTTGAATATGCTTTAGCGGGACTTCTTTTATCGGAGGGCTATATTACCGAAGCGGAAAACATCGTTAAAGCCGTTCGCGACCGCTACGACGGTGAAAAGAGAAATCCGTGGAGCGAACTTGAATGTGGTCATAACTATGCCCGTTCAATGGCTTCTTACGCACTGTTACCGATTTACAGCGGATTCACTTTTGATATGACAAAGAAATATATGGGATTTAACCCAATTAAAAAAGGTGACGGTAATTATTTCTGGAGTGTTGCTGATTCTTATGGCAATATTAAATTTGAAGATAACAAGTATACGCTTTCAGTAATAGGGAACGAGTTAAAACTATCATCTTTTGGATTGCGTGATGATAAGAAAGTAGTTTCTGTTAGCGTTGATGGAAAGCAAATTTCTTTTGAACAGAAAAATAATGAAATTGATTTTTTGGAAATTGCAATAGGACAACAACTTCAAATACAAACTCAATAATTAAAAAACGCAGACCTCACAGTCTGCGTTTTTTTACGGAAATTTTCCGAAATTTAATTTGGTTATTGTTTATAAAATATAAAAGTGATATAATAATTTCAACAAAACAAATTAGGGGGATTAAAATGAGCGATCAGGTTAAAATTGCAGTTGATTTTAATAAAATAACGGGTACAGCAAAACCCATGCACGGTGTTGGGCAACCTCCCATAACAGGGTTAAGTAATTCACTGTTTCACTATCTTACAAGGGCAGGCATCCCTTATTCGCGTCTTCATGATGTAAGCGGTTGGATGGGGCAAGGCTTATATGTTGACATTCCCAATTTATTCCGTGATTTTGATGCTGACGAAAATGATCCCGCCTCCTATGATTTTGCCTATACGGATAAAATAATTGAGGGACTTGTTCAAGCAAACTGTGAGCCATATTTTCGTCTTGGTGTTACTATTGAAAATCAGCATCTTATTAAAGCCTATCGCATATTCCCACCAAAAGATTATGAAAAGTGGGCGCGTATTTGCGAGCACGTTATAAGGCACTATAACGAAGGCTGGGCAAACGGTTTTCATTATAACATTACTTATTGGGAAATCTGGAACGAGCCCGATGATTGCTACACCAATGAATTTGCAGCAATGTGGAAAGGAACTCCCGAGGAATATTTCAGATTATATTCTGTAACTGCAAAGCATCTTAAAAACTGTTTTGGCAATAAAATAAAAGTTGGCGGATACGGCAGTTGCGGTGCTTATGAGTTCGATAAAGATAAAAATCTGGAAGGAATCGGGCGTGAACCCACATGTCTTTATGAGTTTATTCTTTCATTTTTTCATGATTTTTTAAAGTATCAAAAAGATACAGGGGCGCCCATTGATTTCTTCTCATGGCACGTTTACGATAACTGTCATCCCACTACAAAAGAAGATTTTGCCATTATTAAAAAACACGCTGATTACGTTAGAAAAATTCTTGATCGTTACGGTTATGCTGACACTGAACATCACCTTAATGAGTGGAATTTGTGGACGGATAAATACCATCGTGATAGCCACATCGGCGCAGCAAAAACATTAGGGTTTATGTTGATGATGCAAAATACATCTACTGATGTTATGTGTTATTATGATGCCGGTCTTGGGTTTAGTGATTATCGTTCATTCTTAAATCCTGATAACGGTACCCCTTATCGTACGTTCTATGCATTTATGATGTTTAACGGTTTGTACCAGAATAAAAATATAGTTTCTACACAAGTAAATGATAAACATGTTTATACGCTGGCTGCTGTAAACGGAAGAAAGGGTGAAATCGTAATTGCAAACAATAACGATGCGCCAGTAAAAGCAGAACTTGATATAAACGGATTCAATATTGATGAAGTTCAGATCCTTCGAATTGATGAAGAAAATCGATATACTCTTACCGGCGAAGACATTAAAAACGGCACACTGAATATTCCTGCATATGGATGTGTCGAAATAAAATTATGGGATCTTAAATGACCATAAATTAAAATTGAATCATACAAAAAATAAAAGCCATTTTTTATAAAAATGGCTTTTATTGATATAAAGAAAAACCACGCGATAGTCGCGTGGTTCAGTAAAGGTTTACCGGTGAGGATTGAAAAGAAACTCCGATTGTGTATAATGAAAGTATGACCTGCCAGTCAGAAATCAAAAAC
>JAZULU010000193.1:0-22827 GCA_045603265.1 Clostridia bacterium | reverse complement strand
TTATAAAGTTATAGATTGGGTTTCCTCCACCTTTAAAAAGGGTGAAGTGCTTTTTTCCCTAATGAGCCAATATACACCATACAGAGAATTGCCTTTTTCAGAGCTCAACAGACGGCTCACAAAAAAGGAATATATCTTAGCACGAAACTATATGATAAAAAAAGGCTTGACTGAGGGCTTCGTGCAAGAGTTATCCTCCGCCAAAGAAGAATATACCCCCGCCTTTGATTTGACGGGAGTGAAAAGCAAAATTTAAACCGTAAGTCCTTGCCCTATGGATAAATAAAATATACTATGAATTATTTCGTTCTGCCAAGGTGCTTCATCAACGACCTCGGGTCATTGGCAGTTATAAGGTCTGCCCCATTTTCGATGCACAGTAATACATCCTCCAAAGTATCGGCACAATAATGGTGCATGGGAAGATTCATTGCACGGAATTTATCCATTTGGTCAGATTTTACATAAACCATACTTAAACCGATTTCATCATAAAAATCATAGGCACCCTCGAACCAGTTTTTCATTTGTTCTTCGGGATAGCCCATAGTTCTGCCGTTATACTTTTCCTTAATATACTTAACCGTTTCTGCATCAAAGCAATAGAACCAGCAGTTCTCAAAGAAGCCGAATTTTTTAAGAAGTTCAACAGTTTTATCAACACAGCCTTCGTTATGCTCTTTATTAAGAGTTTTAATTTCAACACCCAAAGGCATATTTGGACGTTTTGATTTTACGAAGGTAAGAAGTTCTTCCAAAGTTAAAACTTCAAGCCCCATTCCCTTAAACTTATCACCGAATTTTTCTTCATAGCAAGGTTCAAGTTCTTCTTTTATTTCTTTTAACGTCATATTAACAATGCACTTATCAACTTTGCAGGTACGTGTTAAAAGGCAATCGTGTTGAATAACGGGTACACCGTCCTTTGAAAGCCACACGTCAAACTCAAAACAATCAACACCTAAATCAATGGCGGCTTCAAAAGAAATTAAGGTGTTTTCAGGATATTCGGCACAAAAACCTCTGTGCCCCTCAACAATAATGTTTTTCATAATTCTATCTCCTTAAAAATATTGTTCAATATATCGCTTGCCGTAACGCCATAAGGCGTTTTTTCCTTTTGCGCTAAATTACCTGCTGTGCCGTGAAGATATGATGCGTTTACACATGCTTCAATTTTTGTTGGCATAATATGTGCCATTGATGCAACTATTCCTGCTAAAACATCACCACTGCCGGCAGTTGCCATTCCGGTACAACCAAAGGTTGAAATATAGGCTTCGACCTTATTGACAATCAAATTATAATTGCTTTTTAATAAAACAGTTGCGCCCGTTTCGCGTGCAAAATCCATTGTAATTTCAACGGAATTTTTAATTAAATCACCAATATTAACATTAAAAAGCCTTGACGCTTCGCCCATATGAGGCGTTAAAATTACGGGGCACTTTGCTTTTTTTAAATGTTCCTTTGTTAAGAAATATAAGCCGTCAGCGTCAATGATAAGAGGACATGTGCAGTTTTCAATTAAAAATTCAAGAATTTTTTTATTATCTTCTTTTCTGCCTATTCCGCACCCAAAGAGGACAACATCCTTATCAGAAATAAAATCATCACTTCGCAATGTGAGCATTACTTCAGGCGCGCGACGAACAAAATTGTTTTTTATATATTCGCTCACCGCAAGAGAGACCTTGCCTGCGCCTGACTTAATTGCGGCAGCCGAAGCAAGCATTGCCGCCCCCTCCATTCCGAAGGAGCCTGCAATAACACCAATATGACCTTGAGTTCCCTTGTGGGCAGTCTTTTTGATTTCAGGAAAATCAACTTTATCAACACGTTTTATTTTTGAAAAAATATCTATGCCGATATCGCACACCTTTATTTCGCCCGAAAAATCTGCGCCCTTATTTATGATAAGACCAAGTTTTTCCGCCTGGAATGTTACGGTAATATCAGCATCAACCGCAACTTCTGCTTCCCCCGTCAGTCCGTTTAACCCTGACGGAATATCAACAGAAACTATTTTTGCTTTATTTTTAAAAGAATTAATAAGATTTACCGCTTCCAAGGCTTTTCCCTGAAGCGTGCCTTTAAAGCCGATGCCAAACAATGCATCCACGATGCAATCGTAATCATCATCGGGATTTTCTATTATATTATCTTTTATGTTCTCATAGAATTTTCTTGCGTGATCACTTAATTTTTCTTCATTGCCAATAAAAAGAACGTCAACTTTTTTGCCCTTTTCAATAAGTTTTTGGGCACAGACAAAGCCATCACCACCGTTGTTTCCATGATTGGCAACTATTAGAACTTTATTAAACTTTCCTGCTTCCGAAAAAACAAAGGTGCCTGCCTTTTCCATAGCATCAAAGGGACTTAACCCTTTTTTAAAAGCATCATTTTCCGCTTTTTGCATCTGTTCAGGTGTAACTATGTAATTCATTAAAAATCCTCGTTATTAAAAACCTTTTCAATGGCAGAAGAAATAACGTCCCATTCAAATCCCTTGCGAGCAAGGAAGTCATTTAACCGCCTTTTTTGATCATACAGTTCATACTTTTGATATTTAGGCAACTGCTTTTCTGCAAGTTCTATTGCCTTTCTAAGTTGATCGTCATCAGTTACGTTTTCTAAAACCTCATTGATTATGCTGTCGCTTATACCTTTTGTTTTCAACTTAAAGCGCAGGGCTTTTTTCCCTGACGATAAAGAATGTTCAACAAAATTTCTTGCATACGAAAGATCATCAACATAATTAAGTTCTTTAAGGCGCGCCATTATCTTTTCAATAGTATTTTCAGAAAACTCTTTTTTAAAAAGATGCTCACGAAGTTGTTTTTCGCTTTTTTCTGAACGTGACATATGTGTAAACGCGCAGGACATCGCTCTTTTATACTCATCTTCCTCCGCAATTTCTTTAAGGGGAAGTGAGTTTACATCCATCCCGACACTTATGTTATAAGCGATGATCAATTCATCAGAAAGTGAAAAAGCATATTCATCATCGACGAACACCGAGACCCTTGTATCTTTATGTTTTTGTCTTTCAAGTTTAGTTATTTTGGGCATTATACCACCTCAATGAAAATTATACGATATTTTTTATAAAAATACAAGACATTTTGGCGTTATGGGGTTGACGAAACATGCTGAAATTTGGTACAATGTGCATATGTGAGGTATTTTATATGTTATATTTTATTGTTAATGCACTTTCGGGCAAAGGCAAAGGTAAGGAAACCGCCCAAAAGATCAAAGATATTCTTAATGAAAAGAAAATCGAATTTCAGATGATCTTTACAAAAGCCAAGTCTCACGCCATCTCTCTTGCCAGGGAGTTTTCAAAAAAAGAAGATTGTTCGGGTATAGTTGCCGTTGGTGGTGACGGTACTTTTTCCGAAGTTTTAAACGGCATTGACACACGCGTTCCATTAGGCTTCGTTTCCTCCGGCTCAGGTAACGATTTTATGCGTACCTTTGCAAAGGATAAGTCCTTAGAAGCGCAACTTCAGCCCATTATTGAAAACAAAACCAGAAAAATAGATTATATTCAGTTCGATGATAAACGCTCACTTAACGTTGCAGGCACCGGTTTTGACGTTGACGTCTTATTAAACGAGCAGAAGACCCACAAATTTTTAAGCGGCTCATTAAGTTATTATACCGCCCTTATTATTACTCTTTTTACATTAAAATTCCGCAAGTTTAATTTGACGGTTGATGACGAAACTAAAATTGATGAAGAATGTTTGCTTATCTCAATGGCAAACGGCAGATACTTTGGCGGCGGTATGCCTATTTCTCCCGATTCCAAACTTGATGACGGTATTATGGATTTGGTTATAGTTCGCAAACTGCCTTTTTATGCAGTACCCGGTCTGCTTATAAAATTCATGAACGGCAAACTTCAGGAATCAAAAAAATATGTTGACGTTTACCACTGCTCAAAGGTTGAGGGTACAATAACACCTGCCTTTATACTTAACGTAGACGGTGAACTTTATGATATGGCTAAATTTTCCGCAGTCCTTCAAAAAGGCGGACTGACGGTATTTGGATAAAAAATTTTAGGAGGAATACCAATGAAGTTTTTCAAAAAGAAAAACGTTGCAGTACTCCTTGTTGCAATGATAGCAATGTGCCTTATGCCCATTATTGTTTTTGCAACAGGCGATGTAGATCCTGCAAGAAGTAACTTTTATTCTACGTTCTGGGCACTTGTGCCTCCCCTTGTTGCAATCGCGCTTGCACTTATAACAAAGGAAGTTTATTCTTCTTTGTTTATAGGTATCCTTTTGGGCGGTATGCTTTCTGCTAATTGGAACCCAATAAAGGCCTTTGACAACGTTCTTAACGACGGTATTATTGCCGCAGTTTCGGACACTGCAGGTATCTTTATTTTCCTTGTTGTTTTAGGTGCACTTGTTGCCCTCATCAATAAGGCAGGCGGATCAGCAGCATTTGGCCGTTGGGCAGAAAAGAATATTAAAACAAAAGTAGGCGCATCGCTTGCAACTTTTGTTTTAGGCGTTCTTATCTTTATTGACGACTACTTTAACTGCCTTACAGTTGGCTCAGTTATGCTTCCCGTAACCGACAGACATAAAATTTCCCGTGCAAAACTTGCATTCTTAATTGATGCAACTGCCGCACCTATTTGTATGATCGCACCCGTTTCATCATGGGCAGCCGCAGTTTCGGAATTTACCGAGGACACCGGTTTTTCAGGCATCGAACTTTTCGTTAAAGCAATTCCCTACAACTTCTACTCCCTTTTGATGCTTGTTTTCGTTGTTGCTATTATTTTAATGAAGTTTGATTTCGGTCCCATGAAAAAGCATGAAATCAATGCAATGAACGGTGATCTTTTCACAAGCGGAAAAGATAATATCGAAGAAGCAGAAGTCGAAGAAGCCAATCCCAAGGGTAAAGTTATTGATCTTATTCTTCCCGTTATCGTTCTTGTTGTTCTTTCCATAATCGGTCTTCTTTATGTAGGCGAATTCTTCAGTGGCACAAACTTCATCGATGCTTTCGGTAACACCGATGCAACAGTAGGTCTTCCTTGGGGTGCAATTATCGCACTTGTTTTCACAATGATCTATCTTATCGCCCGTCGCGTTATTACATTTAAAGATGCTATGGGCGCTATTCCCAAAGGCTTTAAGGCAATGGTTCCTGCTATCCTTATTCTTACCTTTGCAACTGCACTTAAGAATATGACCGGCCTTTTAGGTGCTGACGTTTACGTTGGAGGTCTTATGGAATCTGCAGCCGAAGGTCTTGCAAACTTCTTGCCTGCAATTATCTTTGTTGTTGCTTGCATACTTGCCTTCTCAACGGGAACTTCCTGGGGTACTTTCGGAATTCTCATTCCCATCGTTACTGCAATCTTTGATCCTGCCAGTGAGTATCTTATCATCGGTGTTTCAGCATGCCTTGCAGGTGCCGTTTGCGGTGACCATTGCTCACCCATTTCAGATACAACGATCATGTCCTCAGCAGGAAGCCGTTCAAACCATGTAAATCACGTTTCAACACAGCTTCCCTATGCAGGCCTTGTTGCATTGATTTCCTTTATTGTATATCTTATTGCCGCATTTATTCCCAACGCATTTGTACTTCTTCCCATCGGAATCGTACTTATAATCGGAACACTTTTCGGCATCAAGTATCTTTCAAAAGAAAAATAGTTTTTAGGAAAAATCAAAAAACAGTTGGCTAAACAGTCAACTGTTTTTTTTGCATCTTTTTCCAATTTACAAAGCCATAAATATCGTTAAATAAGAAAGTTATAAAACATATTATTACCGATATATACGAAATATCTTCTATTGTTGCAAGTACCCATAAAATTATCAAAACAACATCATTCATCGCATAGGCTACGGCAAAGTATGGGCTTCGTTTATAAGTCAAATATACCGCCGCGAAACTTGTTGCAACCGAGATCGTTGATGGTATGATATTTGCAGTATTAAAATATTTTAAGATAAAATAAAAAATGACGGTAACAAGTGTTGTAAAAAAAATCATAAGAAAAACGTCTTTTTTAGAAATTCTGTTTACTTCCACTTGCGATTTATCACCGCGAAAAGGATGTTTTAACCATGAAACAAGGGAAAGTACTGCCATAGGGCAAGTCATTAAAACATAGGTTATAAATTCGCCGTAATATTTAAAAGTCAATGAAATTATTCCGTAGAGAACGGAAAAAATTATCATCAGCACTTGCCCGAAAGGATTGCCCTTTGCACAGTATATAAGTGACGTTGCACCGATAAGTGATGTTATAAGATTGAAATAATTACTTCTGTCAAATATAAAAAACGACGTAATTATCAATAAAACTGAACTTACCCACAACCCTATTTCAAATTTTGTAAAATACTTTTTCATAAAAACTCCTTAAGAAAAAAACATTCGCGAGCACATCTTCAAAGACCTAATGACGTGCTTACGAATGTTTTACATTCTTCTACCCGGTGGCAGTTATTTAATTTTTTGTGATTGTATCATACTTTTATAAATAAGTCAACAAAAACGCACAAAAACGCCTTTTGCTTTTTATACAGCGATCCATTCGCCCTCTGCGTTTTCAGCCTTTAAAAGGGCCTCTCTCAACGCCATAGCGGATAATGTTTCCCCTTTATCAAATGGAAGGATTCCCGTTTCAAAGAAATTCAGAATTTCAACCATAAGTGTCCCGAAGAAATCGGAAGTACAGTTTTTCGTGGTTTTGTCAGTATATACGCTAAATCCCATACCGGGAGAAAAAACAATAGATGCTTTTTTACCGCTTTTTGAAATCATATGTGCAATACGCTGGATGCCGTACTTTTCAACCTTAACTTTTTGAAACTGTTCTTTAAAAAGAACAACTGCCATTTCAACGGTATGAATAACATACTCATTAAAATTACTTCCGCCGCCTGTAATAATAGCGTTATCAGGATCTTCTATCTCCTGTAGTTCTGAAGCATATCTTAATGCAGAAGTTGTAAAGAACGGTGTGTTATACTTTTCACTTAACATATAAATCTCTTCTGCTTCATTTAAGTTAGGTGCAAAAGTCTTATCAATATAAGTGGGCTTAGAGTATTTAAGAACAGTTTTAGCATATTCAAGATGCTTTTCGGGGTCTGACGGTGCTAAAACAACAATAACGTCACTTTTTTCGCAAAGTTCTTCTAACGTATCAACCTTTTCAACGTTATATTCTTTACACCATTCATCGGTAGTGACTCCGTTTGCAGGTGAAATATCAACTTCTGCCCAGGCATATTTTACAACGTAATCTGTTTTAAGTTTTTCGTTGGCGATCTTTATCATGTCAGGATAATTGTTTGCGTGCCATTCACCGAGATAATAATCAACAAACCCTATCGTTTTCATAGAACTATTTCACCCTTCTTTTCAGCTGACTGATAAAGGGTATCAAGAAGTTTTGCGCTTTCAAGAATATTATCAATATTATTTCTATCCTTAACGCCGGTCTTGAAAGACTCAATAAATGCCATATCCTCTCTTAAATACATGTCGGGAATATCATATTCGGGATTAACTGTTTCAAGGGTATCTGCCTTGTAAACTTCAAACTTTCCGCCATAAGTAAGCCTTGCACCGCACTTATCGCCCATAAAATCAATAAACATTTCATTTTGATTGATATTCTGTGCCCATGCACCGTTAAATGAAATACTTGCCTTATCTGTGCGGATATGACCGGTAATAAAATCGTCAACGTCGTTAGTACCGTTTTCAACGTCAGCAGTATCTTCTGCCCACATATATTCATATTTATACGATTTCATGTCCTTTGCAATTTCGGAGTAGGCATCACAAGTAACGTTTTTAAGTTTTGCACCGCCTAAGATATAAAGTATAAGGTCTAAAAAGTGAACGCCCCAGTCAATAAGAACACCGCCGCCAGATTGTTCTTTTGTTGTAAATGCACCGCCTAAGCCGGGAATTGAACGGAAGTTTCTGAAAGAACAATACACATGATAGAGATTGCCGAATTCGCCATTTCTGTTCATTTCTTCCAAAAGTTCAACTGACTTGTGATAGCGGTTACAAACACCGATATTAAGCATCTTGTTCTGTTTTTTTGCTTCTTCTGCCATTTCAAGAGAAAGCGCATAGTTTACTGTTATGGGCTTTTCGCAGAAAACGTGTTTGCCTGCTTTTAAAGCATCCATTGCAACTGTGTAATGTGCATAGTTTGGCGTTAAAACGCAAACGGCCTCAACTTCAGGATCGTTAAGTGCAACCTTATAATCAACAATAGTTTCCTCAATAATGGGAAAATCCTCTTTCATCTTTTCGGCTTTTTCAATGATAATATCGCAGGCATACTTAATGCGTACGTTATCCATTTTTGAAAATGCAGGAAAATGTGCATTACGGGCAATTCTTCCGCAACCAACAACTGCTAAAACTGTTTTTTTCATAAATTTATCTCCTTTTTTGTTTTTTATACTTTTATTATATCACCCGAAACATTTATGTAAATGTCATTTTTGCGACAAAAAGATGTCATTTTTTAACATTTGGGCTTTGAGTGCCGTTTTTTGATGTTAAATTTTAATATTAACATTGACAATCCTCTTTAAATACCTTATACTTTAGCCAAAGCATTGTAACTTGAATCATTTTTAAAATACAAAATCTCTGTTTTAACTGTTATAATGTTTTGGCTAAACGAGGATGATAATATGAATGATTTTATAAAAGATAATAACTACCGTATCAGCAAGGAGTTTTTTAGGGAGCCCCTGGAGTTTGATGGCATCTGCGTTGCGCAGATAGGTCGTTTGTTTTCCAGGAGAACTACCGTAATTGATGATCACGTTCACACAATTTTATTTGAGTTTACGGTTGTTACCGATGGCGAAGGTATTATTTCCACTAACGGCACACCCACCCGCGTAAAGAAAGGTGACATTTATCTTTCACTGCCTTGCGACGTTCATAAAATAGAAACCGATCATGAAAAACTATTAAAATTTGATAATTTTGCTTTTTTTCTTAAAGACAGCCCCTTTAGGGAAGAATTTGAAAATATACAGTTAAATTATTATTCCCCTAAATTGCGTATTTTCCACGATGACCGCATCCGTCCCCTTATAAGCAACGCTATCGTTGAACTTAATTCGGAAGAACCTCACAAGTCTGATATGCTTTCATCAATTTTTAAGCAAATTCTTATTTACGCCCTGCGTGCCATCACAAGTAATAAACATGTACAGTTTCTTGAAAACACTTCAAAGGCGGAAATCGTATGCCACAAAATAATGAATTATATTGATACACACGTTTACACCATGAAAAATCTTGATGAACTTTCAGATATCTGTGACTACAGTTATGGATATTTATCATCGATCTTCAAAAAAACAACGGGCAATACTCTTTCCAGTTATTATTATGAACGCAAACTTGAAACGGCACGGCTTCTCTTAATTGAAAACAAGTTATCTGTTACGGAAATTGCCGACCTTTTAAACTATGCTTCCCTTTATGCTTTCAGTAAAGCCTTTACAAAGCACTTCGGAATATCTCCTAAAAACTTTAAACAAAACTTAAAATAATTAAAACCTGCAACATTGCAGGTTTTTTGTATTTATAAAAGTACAATTAGTTGAGCCTTCAAGGTCACCACAACATAGTAATGTGGAGAATTTTTGTGCGATGAATTATCACGAACCGTAGAGTGCAAAAAAATCCACAGTACAAGGCGTGGCGTTCTAAAAGCGAAGGAGTTTACATAACGGTAAATGACTGAGCTTTTATGGTTGCCACAACACAGTAATGTGGAGAATTTTTGTGTTCTACCCTAACAATACGTCACTCACAAGCATCAAACAAAACCCCACAAGAAGAGCATAAGTTGCGCCACGTTGATGGCCGTGGGCATGAGTTTCGGGAATCATTTCATCACTTATAACGTAAAGCATAGTTCCGCCTGCAAAAGCAAGGGCAAAGGGCAAAATCGCCGAGGCAATACTTACTGCAAAGTACCCGATAAGTGTTCCGATAATTTCGATAACACCGGTCAAACTTGCAATAAGAAAAGTCTTTTTAGGTTTAATACCCGTTGCAAGCATAGGTCCTATAATTACCATGCCCTCAGGAATGTTTTGTAATGCAATACCGCCTGCAATTAAAAGCGCGTGAGTTTCGTTGCCTGAGCCGAAACCAACACCTGCCGCTATACCCTCAGGCAGATTATGAATGGCTATTGCCGAAACAAACAGTAAAACCTTTGAAAGTGATTGGTTTTTATGTTCTTCACTTTCAACACCTGCAAGTTTGTGAAGATGCGGTACAAGTTTATCTATAACGTTAAGAGCCACGGCACCTGCAAAAATTCCTACAACGGTAATTAATAGTCCCCATTTTCCGCCGTAATCAAGAGAAGGTAAAATAAGCCCCAACACCGCCGCCGCAAGCATTACACCTGCCGCAAAGGATAGAACGATCTCAGAAAATTTTTGGGAAGTCTTTTTAAATATAAACCCTATAAGGGCGCCTAATACGGTTGCACCGCCTACACCCAAAGCCGTTAATAAAACAAGTTTCATTTTTCTTCTCCTTTGAAAACAGTATACCATAAAGACTTTTTAAAATCAAGAAAAAACAACCGCAAAAAATGCGGTTGTTTAAAGTTTTTTCAGTTATTAAAACTCCACAAAATAAACGACATATTCTCCATCAAGTTCATAGTAATCAATAATGTACCAGGAGTTATCGATCTTAACAACTGTCATATCAATGCTATCCTTATCCTGATCCTCAGATCCTTTGATCGTTGCCTTAATTTCAACTTCATAGGCTTTTTTTACGGAATCGGCATCAATGTCATATTTATCTTCAATAGCATCTGCAATTTTCTTTAATTTTTTATCGGAAAGTTCTTTTTTATCTTCTATCTTATAAGAAACTTTCCAGTTTTTACCGTATCTATCTTCGAAATTTTCTTCTCTTTCTTCAAATTCATCTTCATACTCATCCTTGATATCTTCCATATCCATATCGTACCTATCTTCATAGTACTCCCAATACTCTTCAGGTGCCATTTTCTTAATTTTATTTGCATTGCCTTTAAAGAAAACATCAAAATAATTATCGATGGCTTTCTTGTATCCGCCGCCAAGTGACAAAACAAGAATAATGATAACTACAACTAAAGCAACACCGCCACCTGCAATACCTAAAATAAGAGGAAGATTGTTTTTCTTTTTAGGAATCTCAGTATAAGGAACGTGGTTCTGTTGTGTATATACATCCTGCTGTACATATGTGTTCTGCTGTTCCGGCTGAACATAGCCCTGCTGCGCATATGCGCTCTGTTGTTCGGGCTGAGCATAGTTCTGCTGGGGTGTTTCCTGAACGGGTGCATATCCTTGTGAAAGCACGACAGTATCATTATTGTTATTTTCCTGAACGGGTACGTCAAATTCGCCTGAGCCGCACTGACCGCAAAATCTTACGTTATCTTCAACAACGGCACCGCATCTTTTACAAATTTTACTCATAATATACCTCCGATTTTTTTATATATTTTACTATATCATTAAAGTCGTTTTTTGTCAATATGTGGCGGTAAAACTTTCGTGTGGTAAAAGTGAAATCGTAAGCGTACCGTTATCAAATTCAAACTTTTTGTTTGATGAAAGTTTTTCTTTTATTCCCGTAACGGTTATTTGACGAGGAACGTCCTCCCAGTTGATAACTAAGATACCTTTATCGCCTATCCACAATGAAGGAATCCTATTATCCTCTTTCTGATAATAAGGACGCACTTTTTCCCCTGCAATTTTCAGGGCATTTTCAATTATGGATATTCCATTTTTGTTAAGGGCAGAAATCCTATCTGAAAGGAATATGTTTCCACCGCTTACAGCAACAAGATTCGCCCAAGTTTCCGCCTCAATAGCACTAAACTGATCTCCGTGACGCCATTTACTTTTCATTATGTCCATATTAGTCTGCAAATGTTTTTTGGGTGGCACGAAATTGTTTCGAACAGGTTCCCATATTAAAGGCTCGTCAGCCGTTTCTTCACCGCGGACAACAAGAAAATCGGGATCGATTCTTGTTGTTTTCAGATTATACATCCATGACCAAGCCAATGACTGTGCGATCCACAAAGCATGAGAAAAATGATTGTGAATATCAACGCCGATACGCATTGACGGGGCAATATCCGCACCACATTCAAGTGGCAACGAGCATCCTAAGATCACAACGTCATTTCCCGTATATTTCTTTATTTTATCAATAAATTCGGAAATTACAACGTAAGCCGATTTTCCATTATAGAAAGTTTTTACTTTCAACAAAAAGGAAATATAATCAATCTTAAAAAGTCTGAAACCGCAATCGTACTGATACTTATAGTTATCAAGAATATACTTTTCGGCTTCGGGGAAAGTGGGGTCCATATAAACGACGTTTTCGCCGTCTTTAAGAAGTTCTCCTTTTTCGTTTTTTATAAACCAATCTTGATGTTTTTTAAAGACTTCGTCTTTCGTTTCCACACGTACCGGTGCCATCCATATCCCCGGAATAAAGCCTGCTTCAATTATTTTATCTGCAACCGCCTTAAGACCGCAGGAAAACTTTTCGTTTTCCCGCCAAGTACCCCAACCGATCTGCCAACCGTCGTCAATTACGATATAGTCGATCTCATCTTTAAAGGGCAATTTTTTAAGTGCTTCAACGTTTTCAAAGATATCCTCATATTTTACGCGGTCAAGATAGTAATCCCAAGTGTTCCAGCCTTTAAGTTTTGGCATTGGAAAATTACTTTGGGGTATAAGATTTTGATACGCATCAAAAAACTCGTCAACAGTTGAGTCCGAAGAAAAATATACTTTTTCGCAAGAAAGAGTTTTTGCATTAAGCATACTTTCAACAAATTCCGTTTTTGCTGAAAATTCAAAACTACCGTCGTCTTTTTTTAATGCAACCGATTTATATACGTTTGTAAACGGTACTTTGCCTGCAAAAAGATATCCTTTTTCTTCAAAATTTTTTACTATGCCCGTGCATTCAGCAGTATATTCTCTGTTAAAACCAAGTTCAAAGGAAAATCTGTTTTCATTTTCAAACATGTTTCTGCCTAAAAACAAAATTCGATCTGTTTTTTCAGGCGCAGGTAATGAAAACACAAGACTATCAATCCTTTTTATGTTAAGCGCATTTTCACTTGTAACGTCAAGAGAAATAAGGAATCCTTTTTCATAAGGTTCAAACTCCCAGCGAATATGTACATCATTTATATCGCCTTCAAAAACAACATTGTCTGTAGTTTTTAATTGACTTTGTGCAACGTATAAAGTTTTATCCAAAAAATGCAGTCTGCAACCTAATTCCATAAACTACCTCTTAAATTATAAATCTATCATTTTCCGTTAAGTTCAAAAGTTTTACCGCTTTTTCAAATCTTTCTTTAGCAATATCAAAAGTTTTAGGATGGTGGGCATCTGAGCCAAAATAGAACTTACATCCACATTCTTTTGCTGTTTTATATATGCGAAGCACCGTATCTGCCTCATCATCTTTAAAGCCCATATCGCTTGAGTTAAGTTCAATGCCGACACCCAGTTTTGCCGCCTTTGTAAAAAGGCGCACAAGTTCTTCATCGGGAATCAAATCAAGTACTTTAAGGTAATCCTCACGTTCACGGGCAATAAGACCGCATGTTAAATGCGCAAGTCCTACTTTATAAAATGGCAGATCCATATTGAGCACTGCATCAAGGCGTTTAATCCAAGCCTTAGCACGGCTTTCATTATCAGCATATTCTTCTTCCGACAACGTAAATCCTTCCATGTGAAAATGTGTTGTAGGAATTATTATAAAATCGAAAAGATCAAATTTTTCTTTTTGTATGCCTAAGGTTAGAAAACGATCAAGTTCCGTTTCACAACCGAACAAAAATCTTACCTCATCACTTTGCGGAAGCGGTTTCGCCTTAGAAACGTGTTCATAGTTCTGATCTCTATACCACTGGGATGCTACGGGAATATTTTCGTCCCAGAAATGATCGGTAACGCATACGGTCTTTAACCCGTTATCAAGAGCATACTGTAATATTCTTTCATTGGTCTGTTCAGGATCGTTTGAGCAAAGAGATAACTTTGAATGAATGTGCAGATCGTTATCAACTTTATATCTGCTAACGGCTTTACACATAAAATATTCTATTGCCTCATTTAGTTTCTGAGGATCTTCCCCGGATGTAAGCGCTATATGAAAATATTTATTTTTATTTTCTTCATCATCTTTCATAGCAAAAATTATTGTTAGAAGGGATGCTGCTTCCACTCCGTTATTTTTAAATTCCAACGCTTTTTCCGCATCCTTAACGGCATCATCATATCGGCACTTTTTGAAAAGACAATTTGCGCGGTTTATATACGCATAATAATTTTCAGGCTTAAACTCTATTGATTTATTGTAATGTTCAATGGCTTTTTCAAAATTTCCTTTTTCAGCATACAACATCCCCAAATTACTGTGAACTTGCGCATTTTTCGGATCGCAATCAAGCAAATCTTTGTATACCAAAATCGCTTCATCGGGAACGCCTGCATCAGTATAACACAACGCTATAAAAAGCATAACCGGCTTTTTATCACGTTCAAACTCACATTCTTCCAATAGTTGAAAAAGATATTTTAACGCTTTTCTATAATTAGATTCATCGTACAATCTGCAAGCACATAAAAGTTTTTTTCTTAAAAACTGATTTCCGTTAAAAGCATAGCCAAGTTCATCTTTATATACTTTTTCGTATATATCAAGGCTTGTTCTTCTTCTGCCGTTTATAATGAGCAATATGCAGAATAGCGAAGTAATTGTCGCTATAAATCTAAACAAATCCTCACCATACGGTTTTTCTAATTTGATTACCTCATACAGATAAAGGAACACATTCATAAGTATTGCCACAATTATCAGTACGGACAAGAAAATATTCAAGGCTTTTCTTTTCATTAGCGTTCTCCTTAATTTTAGTCTATATTATTATATCATACCTCACAAAGCCATTGCAAGAAAAATAGCCAAATATCTTGATATTTTCACTTATTATGATATAATATAAATACTATGAAAGGGTGAAATTTATGAAATACGTTAATCAACTTGAATATCCGGATACCCTTTATCTTACAAGAATCTCTCTTAAAGGTGAGGAACGCGAAAAAGGCAAATCCACCACTATAAAAAGTTCAGGTTGCGGTCTTTGTTCCTCTGTTATGGTCGCCCATCGTCTGATTCCCAACTGCAAATTTGAATTGGAAGATGCTCTTCAACTTAGTTACGATGCAAAAGCAAATCTTAATATAGGCACAAGTTATAAACATTATGCCCCTGCCTTTGCCGAAAAAATGAATTTTCGTCTTGAAACTACCAGCGATATTGATCGTTTACGTTATTGCTTGCGTACCGGTGGTGCGGCGGTTGCCCATGTAGGTGGCGATACCAAAGAACGTGTTGGCATATTCAGTCACGGCGGTCACTATATTACGGTTATATGTGAGGAGCCTGACGGCCGCCTGGCAATTCTTGACCCGGCATATTGGGAAAACAAATATGAGGAAGACGGCAGAAAAGGCAAAGTTCAAGTGGTAAATGACTTTATCGCTTTATGCGACGGGGAAACTTTAAAAGAAGATACTTCAACACGAAACCCGTCATATTATCTGTTTTGGAGAAAGTAAAAGCAACTGCTTTTGCAGTTGCTTTTTTAATCGTTAAATATCCATCTAAATAAAAAGATTGCCATAATCCATAAAGGACATCCAAGAAAAATGATCAACCAGCCACCCCATTGACCGTTTACAAGCATACTTATGCCCCATATTAAAAAGCCAATGGCAGCAGCGGCAAACATCATCCAGAATATACTGAACACCGAAAAGGAATCTTCTCCTTTTCTGACTTTAAACAGAGAATATATAAGAATTACTATTCCTATTATAAAGAAAATCCCACCGGATATGATTTTCTCCATACCGTCATCATGAATAATCTTACCCTTTGAATCTATCTTGTAGATTTTGGTACTGTTCAAAACTCTTACGTCATAAGAAAACTCATTTTCCGTATGAGTTTTTCCATTAAACTCATACTCGTACCTATAGGTAAACTTTATCTGATCAGATTCATCATCATAGTTGTTTGTGATTTTTACAAGAGTGGCTTCGACTTCCACCGCATCAACCATACGCTGATCATATGTAAGAACGTTGTAAACACCGTATCCGGCAAAAGCACCACCAACTACAATGGCGAGAAAAATAAAAACCAATAATAGTGTCGGGATTCGCGACAAAAGAATTAAAGCCTTTTTCTGTTTATCGTGCATATAATCATCTTGAGAATTCATAAAAACACCACCAATTTAATTCAACAACCATTATAATTTTTATATTAAAAAAAGTCAACTTACTAAAACTATAAACCTCGCAAATTATTGCGAGGCTCTTTTTTACTATTCAATAATTTCAAAAGTCTTATAATTTATGCAAAGAGTGTCCTTCTTACGCATAAATCTATCAAGATCATTTCCAATTCTAATAATTTTAATCATCTTATCAAAAGTATCAATGGTTACAAGATTGTATAAATCATGCGAAGGCATGTCCTCTTGACGCCAACCATCATTGTAGGCATTACTCTGATATGCGTTCAACGAGTCAATAGCGATACACAACTGATCCGGATAATTTTCGTTATAGCCAATATAATCAATGTGCATATGTCCCGTGAGCCATACAACAAAATCTCCGCCTTTTTTGATAAAAGCATCAACTTTTTCCTGATAAACATCCATCGCCTTATCACCAAAGCCGTCTTTTCTATCAAGGGTTGAAAATTTGCAAGGAATTTTTTTCATGTAAACGGGATAATGCATTCCTGCACATATATGAAGTTCTTTTTCAAGAGCATCATTTAACACGTTTTCCAGCCAAACAAGTTGTTCTTCTTTTTCCGCATCAACAAGACCGCTGTCAAGAACAATAAGCCTTATTTTGTTATCAGGATAATCTTTATAATAATATGTCTTGTTCTCCTCATAAACGCAACCCCAGTTTTCAATATAGGGCGCAAAAAGTTTTTGGAAACATTCTTCCTGAGAAGCGCGTTTTTGCCAATTCCAGCCATCTTTATCACCAAGAATATCGTGATTACCTATGCACGAAAGAATATTTTTCGCACGTCCATTCTGATCCCAGAAATTAAAGTCCGAATGCCAGTTTGCAACCAATACGTCACCGGTGCAAATGGAATCTTCGATATATTCACCATATTCTTCAATAAAATCACATAGCCGTTTCATAGCAACACCATCGCCATGAACATCACTAAAATGCAACAACGTCAAAAGGGGCAACTGATTTTTATATCCCCAAAGTTTCCCGCAACCCGCAGGCTTTCTCGCATTAAGAAGCAAGTTTTGAATATTCCAATCCAACGCAAATCACCTCGCGTGGTATTATAACATATTTAAAAACAATATGCAACAAGGCTTTTTCGTCATTATTTTAGTGTAAAAAAGGGATACTTATGTAAGCATCCCTGCTATAAATATTTTAATTTATTGTCATAAATTTAATGCAACAAACAAAGCAACGTATAAAAGAACCTACTCCTTTTCAGCCATATTGATTATATGATAGTAAGCCATTGTGTGATCCTCATAAACTAAACAGAATCGTTCTGGATGGCTATCCATATATGTATACAATGGTCTAACCTTGAGAATCGCTACTGCATCAAAATCATACTTTTTGATCAAACCATCAGCATCTAAGCCAATTGTTTCTGTCGCTTTGTTTGCTTGTTCCAAGCGCATTAAGCTTACGCCGTCTGCCATAATATTATCACGAGCATATAAATCAGCCCTTGCATCAAAAAACACAGGAATATCATTATATATTAAAGTTTCGCCAAGATTATAATCATTAAAAATCCTTTTGGGTTGATCTTCCTTGATAACACTAACAGCTTGATCTGAAACAACTTTTGAAATTAGCTTATCGTTATTATATGTATCCACTGTTTCCGCAATACTGATTATTGAACATAATATCAATGTTACAGTTAATAGCCAAACAGAGATCTTTTCCACAATAGATTGAATTGTCTTTACCTTCATTTCAGGTATATACCGAAACGCATAAAAAACTGAGGCAATATACCAAAGAATAATGAATCTTGCACTTCTGAAGAACAAAAAAAGAAATGCCAGCATAATAACTAAATCAATTAACCGTAATTTTTTTGTTCCACAAACAATTCCAAAAGACATCAACAAAATCGGAAAAAAATACAGAATAAGATTGCCTACCTGCTTAGCATCTGGTGCTTGCCACTCACTTATAACAGCCATGCTCAAATTATCACTTAAATTAGCATACGGATAAATCAAAACTCTATAACCAATGGGATTTACTAACAGAGCGACAATCGTCATTATAGTTACCACTAACAGTATCCTTATTTGTTTTCTATCAAGTTTATTTGTATCCAATCTTCCTAAACTAAAATTACACAGACCAACCAAAAGAAAAATGATGCATAAAATATATGATAGATTCGAAGATCCTCCATGAAGATTGCTCCATACAATTGCAATCAAAGGTATAAACCATATACTTTTACTTTTTAGGTTCTCATAGAAAGAATATAGTATTTTTAATTCAGCAAAAAGCAAAAAGAAACTGAATATATGTGGACGTCCATAAAAAAACAAACTTGTTAAAACCGCAAATAACGAGAAAAGCAATCCCGAAAGCAAAATATTTGTTTTAATGTATTTACTCCCTTCTTTCCACAGAAGAAGATATAGCAAAATTGCTCCTCCAACAGAAAGAAAAAACACTCCTATGGTTCCAAACGCACTATGCACAGCATAAAAAATTACATCAGATAGCCATTCATGGGCAGTCCATTCTAGTCCTATACTTGTTCCATACCACGAGAATATATCACTGGTTGGAACATTCCCCGTCTCAATCACATATTCACCAACTTTTATGTGCCACCAAAAATCATTACCACTTATTCCAGAACTAAAACAATACAACATAACAACTATCGGACATAAAAATACCAATGTTCGAAACACAGTGTCATATTTAATTTGGCGTTTCGTATACATTGAAATCTAACACCTCATCAATCTTGATATAATTCTCTTTTATATATTCAATCAATTCAAAATAGTTTTGTTCATTCAAAACTGAGGAATCCTTATAGACTAAATATATTGTTTTATCGTTCTCACTAAGCAAAGACTCAATATTGTTGTTTCCTATATTCCCAACAAGCAGCATATCCCAATTTTTTTCATATATGTCTAGTGGTATTTTGTATGCACATGCCGCATCCGCAGCAATCCTCACGTTATATCCATCTTCATTCTTTTTCTTAATATAATCCGATATTATCTTAATTCGATTATTCACAGACGTATCAATTACAACCCCCTGGTAATTATTCAAATCAGAAACCATATAATTACTGCCTATAGCCAAAAAAGGAGTAATCGCTATCACGCAAACTATTATTGTAATAGCAATACATGCATATTTTTCCCAATCTTTATACATCTTGAATTTAATACCGCAAAACATCACAGGTACCAACGGAACAAGTACACACAAAAGATGACTTGAATCACACAACGGATATGCCACCATTAACCACGCCATATTAAAACACAACATAGAAATTAGTGCATTGGATTTTCCGTTCTTAACTATACTTTTAAAAGCAAAGAAATAACCAATAAGAATGATCATAAAAAACACAAGATTACCTGGTCCAGTTGTTATCAAATCTATTGGTGTTGTTCTATGAGTAAATGTTGCTATTCCTTTTACCGCATATTCCCAAAAATCTGCATAAGTACCACTTATTAATAGATACAGTAAGTAAATCAATATAGGAAGTCCACTTATAAAAAACCTCAATATAATTACACCTTTTTGATGAGAAGAATGCCTTAATAAATAAACGCATACAAAAAAATTAGCTAATATAATAAGTGCACCTGTATTCTGTTTAAATAGAAATGTCATTCCGGATAACACCCCTACAAGAAGATGTTTCCACGCTATTCCCGTTTCATTACTTGTTTCAATCTCGAAAATTAAAAGCAAAAACAAGAGACTTAAATAATTGTAATTGTAAATATAATGTGGAAAGTGCACTGAAAAAAGAAGCAGAGCAGCAATCATACTTATAAATGATGTTTTGCTAATTTTCACGCACAAGTGGTACACTATAGAAAAAATAGATACAGCTAAACAATACCCCAGAATACGATAAACAATCAATCCGCTTCCGAAAAAAGACAGAAACATACCTGCCAAATAAGCAGAAAACGGTGTTTGAACTATATTAAAGTCTCTATATGGTAATAATCCATCAGCAACATTTTTCGCAAAGTTGTAGTTCCAAAACTCATCTCCATTAATAAGAGGTTTGGCAAACAAACTTGTGCAGATAATAGCTATAATTAAATAAGGAAAACATTTTCGAATTTTTGATATATGCATATTTTACCTTTCAAGCAAGATAGCCTTGTTCATTAATGAACAAAGCTATCTTTATTATATCGTATTATCGCGCAAACAATAATAACTTGATAAACCTGTTATTTATGCAGTCTTGCGCTTTTTATTTTTAAGAATGATGAACACAGCAAGAGCAATTACCGCCGCGCTCACACCGCCAATGGTTCCCCATCGGAGAGATTTGTTAGCCCAGAAGATCATAAACATGCTTGAAGATACAGACACATTCGTAATGGTAGTATCGTAAGTGTTTGTTGCTTCGGTCTCGCCAGTTGCACAGTCAGTGCAGATAATCTGTACATTCTGATACAATCCTTCTGCGATTTCGAAGTTGATCATTCCTCCATTAGTTTCAAGTTCTGTCATAAGAGCCTCGCCAGACAAGTTGATTACTTCCTTAATAACTTTACCATCTTCGTCAACCATATTGACAACGAGGGTCTTCAACACACCACCATCATCTGTAGGAATAAGGGTTACAATCTGCTTATCAATCTGATATCTACCATTGTTTGTAATACCGGAAACAGTTACAACAGGTGCTGTGCGGTCTACAACAAACTCAACAGTAGCCTCTTTTACATCGCTGAATGCATCATTATCAGCCTTATCCTTGGAGGATACAACAAGTTTATATTCACCTTCGTTAGCAAACAAATCCTTGTTTACTTTATATGTATACTTCATCCAAGCACCGTTGCCACCTTCTTCAGTAACAGTGTAATCTTTATCTTTTTCAAGTGCCTTGCCGTTCAGAGTCACTGTGTTCGCTTTCAACGGATCGGCATTGATTTCAACGATAATAACGTCGTTTTTAACATTCTGAACGTAATATCGTTCGACAATATCAACAGTATTCTTGTCAACTTCAAATGTAGAACCGTCACGGTTTACAGAGAATGTTACAAGAGTATTTTCGCCTGCACGCTTTTCAACATAAGTGCTGCCATCATTTTTTTCCAGAGTTACCTCAGAATAAGCATTACCAGCCTTGTCTACGATTGTACATGTAATACGGTAGATACCGTCAGCTTCAATATTAGTTACGGTAAATACCTTACCATTCTTAATATCGGTGATTTGACCAATATCAAGCTGCTTAGTTTCAAATGTATCACCATTCTTAACAACAGCAGTCAAAACAGGAGTAAATACATCAAAGTTGGTATCAGTTGCAGTCATCACAAAGCCAATGTTACCCTCATCATTGTTTGCAGACTCATCAACAATCTTTTCTATTTTGAGAATAGGGTTGGTCTTATCTACATAGAAAGTCTCTGCAGCGTAATCAAGTGCATCATTACCAGCTTTATCTTTAACCGCAATATCAAAGGTATAAAGGCCATCAGCATTATATGTAATAGTTGCAGTATGTTTGTTTCCGTTTGTTGTCCACTTGGTCTCTATAGGAGCAGTGATCGTTTTGCCATCGTCTGTTGCGGTGACAGTAACAATAATTCTTTCCTTATCAACACCATTAGGATCTAAATTGTGCTCAGTAATAACAATGGTTGCTACACGGTCATTCTTATAGAAGTTCCCATTCTTTGCATCATTGTTATCATAATCATAGGTTACATCAATAACCGGCTTTGTCATATCAAGAGTGAACTCGTACTCTGTTCCTGCTGCAGTATTTGCTGCAAAATTCTTCTCAACACATTCGTTACCAGCAAGATCAACATATGCAATTTCAAACTTGTAGTCGCCGTCCTTATCGTAGACATAATCCATAGCATAAACATAGTATATGCTACCATCTCGACCATCTCCATCGAACACATATGCCTTGGGTACATCTCCGTCTTTCTCAACAACGAAGTTGGGCGTTACCGTAGTATTAGTAACTACACCATTATCATCTGTATGTGTGATATTGATAATAACTTCTTCATTCTTGAAGTTACGTTCACGAATTTTGATTGTTGCTTTTCTGTTAGCACTAAAGTAAGTTGCACTGTCCACTGTGTTATTATCGTACTCTATATCAATGATTGGTGCGGTGATATCAATTTGGATATCGCCAGCCTTAGTTGTTGTCTTTCTTTCGTTACCAGCGTTGTCCACTGCAACAACTTCTACAATGACATTATTGCTGTTGAATTTCTCAGAGTCGATAGTAATCTTACCACTCCAAGAGCTTACCAGCTTATCTGCATCAAATACAGCACCTTCAGTCTTAGAACCGAGAGCAAGAAGTGTTCCTTCTTCTTTCTCC
>JAZULU010000192.1:0-15733 GCA_045603265.1 Clostridia bacterium | reverse complement strand
AAAAATCAAAAAAAATCGGAAATTAAGATTTCCCGAACGCTCTTTTATTGTCTTTTCAAAAGATGGACAAGCAAAAAGAATATATGGGGATTTAGAATTGCACGAATTAGAAAAAAGCATTTATGGTGAGTGGTTCAAGATACCCATTCCTTTTAAGCGTGGCGATATTGTCTGTGGTTATGATCGGCAAGAAGAAGCGGAATGTTTTGATTATATAGGGGAACCATTTGTATTTATCGGTATCTGTCCAAAGCCCTATGAATTTATAAAATATGCAACTTCCTATGAAATGTTCCCTGATGGAATATTTTGCGATAAGTATGGCAGAATATATAGAGAAGTACCTTTGTGTAACTATATAGATCTTGAGCATTATAAAGGTGAGCTATCACCAAGACATAAGGTGTTAGAATTGGCAAGCGAAATTATAAAAAAAGATCAGTTAAAAGATTTATGATATAAAAGAGCATTGAGATTTTTTGAACTTCAATGCTTTTTTTATGGAAAAATCTTAAAAAAGTTTGACTTGATAATATCACTATGATATAATCAAAATAACTAAAAGGAGAAGTTTGTTATGAAAAAGACGCTTATTGTAGTTGACATGCAAAATGATTTTATTTCTATGGCTCTCGGCACAAAAGAGGCACTTGCCATTGTTCCGAAAGTAAAAGAAAAAATTGAACAATACGTTAAAAACGGCGATGAAATAATTTTTACGCGCGATACACATCAGAAAAATTATCTTGATACAGCAGAAGGAAAAAAACTTCCCGTGCCTCATTGTATAAAAGGAACAAAAGGTTGGGAAATAGCAGACGGTCTTTATGTTGAAGGCTGTAAAATAATTGATAAACCCAATTTCGGATGGCCTCATTGGAATGAAGAAACTCTTGAAGATGTAGAAATTATAGGTCTTTGCACAGATATTTGCGTTGTATCAAATGCGCTTATTATAAAAGCGACTTTTCCTGATATATCAGTTACCGTTGATAAAAATTGTTGTGCAGGTGTTACGCCCGAAAGTCATGAAGCCGCACTTGTTACTTTAAAAATGTGTCAGGTTGACGTAATAGCTCAATGACAGAATTTTGATGGAGGTAAAATAAAATGTTTGATGCAAAAGTAGTTAAGGAACAATGCGTTCAATGGATAAGAGATTTCTTTGAAAAAAATGGCCCGGGATGCAATGCTGTAGTTGGAATTTCAGGAGGCAAGGATAGTTCCATTGTTGCGGCATTATGTGTTGAAGCACTTGGTAAAGACAGAGTTATCGGTGTGCTTATGCCGCAAGGCGAACAACATGACATTGATATGGCATACCTTCTTGTAAATCATCTTGGAATTAAGCATTATGTAATAAATATCAAAGATGCAGTTAAGGGCATAATTGATAATATGCCGGAAGATCTTGAACTTACAAGCCAGACTATTCAGAATCTTCCCCCAAGAATAAGAATGACAACGCTTTATGCAGTATCGCAAAGTTGTAACGGCCGTGTTGCAAACACTTGCAATCTTTCTGAGGATTGGGTAGGATATTCAACACGTTACGGTGATTCTGTAGGTGATTTTTCGCCTGCATCAAACTTGACGGTTACCGAAGTTAAGGAGATAGGCTATCTTTTAGGCTTGCCCAAAGAACTTGTTGATAAAACGCCTATTGACGGTTTGTGCGGAAAATCTGATGAGGAAAATTTAGGATTTACCTATGCAGAACTTGACGTGTATATCAGAACGGGAGTTATTGAAGATCAAGCAAAAAAAGAACTTATCGATAAAAAACATAAAGCAAATCTTTTTAAACTTCAATTAATGCCCAGTTTTAAACCTGAATTTTAAAAAACGTAAAAACGCTGAATTTTCGGCGTTTTTATTATTTAACTGCAACTTCAATAAAAACTGTACTATTTTTAATATTTATGATATACTTACTTAAAAGGAGTTGTTTTTATGAAAACCAAACTTGGACCGCGATTTTGGATCGCCATTACTTTTTTCAGTTTAATGGGGCTGATAGCCTGGGTAGTTGAAAACATGTATTTCAACGTTTTTATATACAATATGTTCAATGCCACGGCTACAGATATTTCCAACATGGTGGCGGCATCGGCAATAACGGCAACGCTTACAACTGTTTTTATGGGTGCTTTGTCGGATAAAATAGGTAAAAGAAAACTGTTTGTTTCTTTAGGATATATTCTTTGGGGAATATCAATATTCAGTTTTGTGTTTTTAAAAAAAGATATTATTTCAAAAACCTTCGGAATGACTCTTTCGGCATCTACAATAGGTGTAAGCATTACGATAATACTTGATTGCCTCATGACTTTCTTTGGCTCAACAGCCAATGATGCGGCCTTTAATGCATGGCTTACCGATTCTACTGATTCCACAAATCGCGGTGCGGCGGAAGGAATAAATGCAATGATGCCCCTTGTAAGCATCCTTGTTGTGTTTGGCGGATTTATGTTTTTAAATCTTGAACAGGCATCAAGTTGGAGTTTGATATTTACTATCATAGGTGTTCTTGTAACAGTTATTGGAATTCTGGGTTTCTTTATAATAAAGGAGCCTGATATTAAACCTAATAAAGAATCTTATATCGGAACGATAGTTTATGGGTTCAGACCTAAAACAGTAAAAGAAAATACAAAACTGTACCTTTCTTTGCTGGCATTTATAGTTTTTAATATTTCAATACAGATATTCATGCCTTACCTTATTATTTATTACGAGGTGTCCCTTGAAATGAGCAATTATGTGCTTATAATGGCACCTGCGATAATTATAGCCGCAATAGTTACGGCATTTTGGGGAAAAGTTTATGATAAAAAAGGCTTCAACTTTTCGGGAATTATTGCAGTAGCAACGCTGTTTATCGGCTATATAGTATTGTACTTCACAAAAACAACAGTACCTGTATTTATCGGCTCACTTCTTATGATGAGCGGTTATCTTGCAGGAATGGCAGTGTTTGGCGCGGTTATAAGAGATAATACACCAATAGGTAAATCCGGCAGGCTTCAGGGTGTAAGAATTTTTTCGCAAGTTCTTGTTCCCGGTGTGGTAGGACCAATGATCGGAAAAAAAGTTTTAGAGAATGCTGAAACCATTATCAATAGTGACGGTACGACTTCGTTTGTGCCTAACGCAAATATTTTTCTTGCGGCGGCTATTGCGATAATACTTGTAATTCCATTCTTTCTTGTTAAAAAAAAGGAGAAATAATATGAATATACGTAAAAATTGGTTGGACATAATGCAAAAAATCGCTTATCCTGTCCTTGATGGGGTAGCAAATGAACGATTTAATGAAACCTTTCCAAAAGATTTTCATGAGGATAGAGCAGACTTTAGATGCCTTGAGGCATTTGGCAGAACAATGTGCGGTATTGCACCCTGGCTTGAACTTAATGAGGTTTCAGGGGATGAAGCGGAAATACAAAATAAGTTTCGTATTCTTGCAAGAAAAGCTATAGGTAGAGCTACAGATCCTGATTCAAAGGATTTTATGAATTTCTGTGAGGGACAACAACCGCTTGTAGATACGGCATTTCTTGCTCATGCAATCATCAGGGCACCTGAAGAACTCTATTATAAACTTGATGAAAATGTTAAAATTAATCTGAAAAATGCGTTAAAATCATCAAGAGCGTTACAAACCTATGAAAACAACTGGGTGCTTTTCGGTGCAATGGTTGAGGCGGCACTTTATATAATGGGCGAGGAAACTGATAAAAAGCGCATTGAGGATGCCTTGGATAGATTTAATGAAAAATGGTATCTGGGCGATGGCATTTACGGTGACGGTATTTACTTTGCCTTTAATTATTATAACAGCTTTGTTATTCATCCCATGTACGTAGATATTTTAAGAATCTTTCCCCAATATAATCACTTGTTGCCTGAAGCAATCAAGCGCGCATCTCGCTATGCAAGTATCCTTGAAAGAATGATCGCACCCGATGGAACGTATATAGTGATCGGCAGATCTTTAAGTTATCGTTTCGGTGCATTTCAGCTTCTTTCGCAGAGCGTACTTCAGGATTTCTTACCTGAAGATATTAAGCCTGAACAGGTGCGTTCAGCTTTGACGGCAGTTATTGAAAAATGTATTGAAGGCGGTATGTTCGATGAAGATGGCTGGCTCATTCCGGGTGTTTACGGCTATCAGCCTGAACTTGCCGAAGAATATATAAATAAGGGAAGTTTATATCTTTGCTCAAGTATATTTCTTGTGTTGGGCTTAAACGAAGAACATCCTTTCTGGAAAAATAAGGATGCGGATTGGACAAGCAAGAAAATATGGTCAGGTCAGCGCATAAAAAGTGATCATTCAGTAATTTGAAGGAGTTATTATGAAAGTAGTAATTTTAGATGCAGATACAGTTACGAGCGGTGACGTTTCACTAAACAGATTTTCCGATTTCGGTGAACTTGTAATTTACGGTTTAACCGATAAAAGTGAAGTGGCTGAGCGCATTAAGGATGCCGACATAGTAATTACCAACAAAAATCAACTTAATTCTGAAAATATGAAAGATGCCAAAAATTTAAAATATATTGGTTTATTTGCAACGGGATATAATAATATTGATATCGAATATGCTAAAAAACATAATATAACCGTTTGTAATGCTCCCGGATATTCTACCGAAGCCGTAGCGCAACACACTTTTGCTTTTATTCTTGCTATTTTAGATAGAGTAGGGGAATATAATGAAACGGTCAAAGAAGGCGATTGGATAAAAAGCAGAACTTTTTCGTATTTTCCCTTGCCGTTATCTGAGCTTTCCCAAAAAACTATCGGTATCGTAGGATATGGTTCAATCGGCAGACGTGTTGGCGATATTGCAAAAGCCTTTAATATGCGCGTTCTTGTAAATAACAGAAGCAAAGTTAATGATGAAACGGTTACTCAAGTGTCTTTAGATACACTTTTAAAAGAATCGGATATCGTAACACTTCATTGTCCCTTAAATAAAGATTCTGAAAATATAATGAACGAAAAAGCATTTTCTAAAATGAAAGACGGTGCAGTTTTCGTAAATACTGCACGCGGCGCAATGGTTGATGAATATGCACTTCGCGCGGCCCTTGAAAGCGGAAAACTTCTTGGTGCTGGTGTTGACGTTTTACGACAAGAGCCTATGGATAAAGACTGTCCTTTATATAATGCACCAAATTGTTACATCACACCGCACATTGCCTGGGCAGGCAAAGAAACAAGAATAAGACTTCTTGAAATCGTTTACAATAACATAAAAGCATTTTTAGATGGCAAACCTGAAAACGTAGTAAATTAGAAAAAGCCTGAAAGCAACCGCTTTCAGGCTTTTAAATTAAAAATCAGCACCAAACATATGTGCACAGTAGAACATTGGTATCCCTTTTTCCATTTTATAAGAAATTCCTATGCCGCAATGTTCAAAATTTGCATTGATCATATTCTCATAATGACCCGGACTGTTTTTAAATAAATTAAACATATGGGTATAAACATCTTCGATTTGCCCACTGCTTCCGGTAAAAGGTGTAACGTAGCCACTGCCAACATGCGAAGTCATGCAAATATTTTCACCAAGAGTGCTATATTTATATTTGCTTGAATCAATAAGACTAAAGCAACTATCTCCGTTTGGTCTGGTATGTGAAAAAGATGTAACAATTTCGTCAGCGCGTATTTCCGCGCAACTGTCTAAATGTGAATTTATAGTTAGATTGCTAAGACCAACACGGCTTCTTTCCTTGTTTACAAGCTTCAAAAAGCCTGCTTCAATATCCTTTAACATTTTGCTTGTAACAACGTTTGAAGAAGATGTAGGAACAGGTGTGGGTTTTTCTGTAGGAACAGGTGTAGGTGTGGGAGTAGGCTTTGCCGTAGGTGTAGGTGTAGACTTTAGTGTAGGTGTAGGAGTGGCAGTAATCTTGGGTGTTGCAGTCGGCGCCTTTGTAGGAGTCGGTGTAACCGTAGCCTTAGGTGTTACCGTAGGTTGCACGGTTGGAGTAGCCATTGCGATTATAGTGGGAGTCACTGTAGCGGCAGGAGTTTCCGTAACTGTGGGAGTTTCCGTAACTGCAGGAGCTTCAGTAACTGTAGGAGCTTCGGTATTTTCGGGAGTTTCTGTAACAATAGGAGCCTCTGTCGGACTAGTATAAACGTTTGGAGTAGTGGTGGATTTGCATCCTGAGAGCATAAGTACAGAAACAATTAAAACTGCAAATAGTCTTCTCATAATTACACTTTCTTTTTGTTTTTTTTTATATTATACATCCAAAAAATCAATATTACAACTGTAAAAAAATACCTTGCATAAAAACAAACTATTTTTTAAAATTCAACGGACAAGCCATCGCTAGATACTTTGAACCCGATTCTGTCTGCAATTTTTGTCAAGTTTGAATGTAATGGATTACCGTTGTGAGAGAAATGATTAACGTATTTTACGGTATCTTTATCTATTGCGGAAATGCTCTCAAGTCGTTGCGTAAGGCGGCTGATATTTTCAAACCCCATATGAGAACCGCCATCGGAAATAGGAATCTCAACGTTAGTGCAATCAAGGCTTATCATATCAAAGCGCAAATGCTCTTTTTCAATATAATCAAACACTTCTTCGAAAAAATATCCCGTGTCATGGGCATATAGAAAAGTTTTATCACCTTTTATAATATAGAATAATGCATCATCACCATCATAATGCCGTGCAGGCAGAGCCGTTATCTCATAATTTTCAACAGTTATTTTATCAAATGGTTTAATAAGATGTGTTTGAAAACCATTTGCGTCGCGTGTGGCATTTGTAATTTTATTGTATGCGCCTTTCGAACAGTATATTTCGATTTCAGGAACACGCATATTATGGGCAAAACAACCACCACGGAACTGTAACTCTCTTTCATAAAGATGATCGGGATGGGAATGGGTTATAAAGAGATACTTAATTTTGTCGCCTTCAATGTTGTTTTCGAGAAAGTGCATATAAGTGTCGGCAGGCAGATCGATTAAAAGATCATCGTTAACAAGTGCCTGCGATCTTGTGCGCACGTTTTTCTTGTCCTTTGATTCTCTTGCTTTTTTGCAGAAATCACAGTTGCAGAAAACTGCAGGAAACCCTTCTGCCGCAGCAGTTCCTAAAAAAGTTAACTTCATAAGATCACCTCAAAAAAATAAAGACAGAGCATAAATTCTGTCTTTATTATATAATATGATGATACCAATGTAAATAAATATTTTTTAATAAAAGATATCAATTTTTAATTTGTGTAATTATCAAAGTAACCCTGAACAAGAACAACGGGAGTGCCCTTATCACCGGATCCGCTTGTAAGATCGCAAAGAGAACCGATAAGATCGGTAAGTTGACGGGGGGTTGTTCCTTGAGAAGCCATGTTACCTACAAGGTTATCCTGCTTTTCGCGGATGCTCTTTGAAATTGCTTCTTTAAGTGCATCGCCTGAAAGATTTTTAAAATCGTTATCTGCAAGATATTTAAGTTTAAGTTCGTTGGGTGTGCCAACAAGACCGTCAGTAAAAGCAGGGGAAACAACGGGATCTGCAAGTTCCCAGATCTTTCCTTTAGGATCTTTGAAAGCACCGTCACCATAAACCATAACTTCAACGTGTTTTCCGGTTCTGTCAAGAACCTTTTTCTGAATATCAAGAACAAGGTCTTTACATTCTCTGGGGAAAAGTTTAATTGTATCTTCAGTTGATTTGTTGGAGCCAAGAAGACCGTACATTTCATTGCAACCGCTTCCGTTTACAGGTGCATTAAGAATCTCATCAAGACCTAAAACGATCTTTGCGCCTGCTGCTTTTAAAATACGCTTTGTTCTTGCACGAGTGTGAATATCACAGTTAAGAACGCAATCGGTATAGTTAAGAATAGCCTTTGCCTGGTTAGCAAAAACGATTTCTGCTTCAGCGCCTGCATCTTCAATAATACCCTTATAATATGAAACATAGTCAACACCGGTAAACTCATGCTTGTTTTCACCAAAAAGTTCACGATACTTTGCTTCGGAAAGTACGTCAGAATAGGGATTAACGCCTGCTTCATCTATTTTATCAAGGCTAACAAGTTCGTTTCCAACCTCATCTGATGGGTATGAAAGCATAAGAACGATTTTCTTTGCTCCCATAGCAATGCCCTTTAAGCAGATTGCGAAGCGGTTTCTTGAAAGAATAGGGAAGATAACGCCAACAGTTTCTCCACCGAATTTATTGCGAACATCCTCAGCAATATTTTCGACTGATGCATAGTTCCCCTGAGAGCGTGCTACGATAGATTCGGTAATTGAAATAACGTCTCTATCATTTAATGAGAAACCTTCAATTTCGGCAGCTTCGATAACGCTGTCAGCAACTATTTTTGCAAGATCATCACCCTTACGGATAATGGGGCAACGGATTCCGCGTGATACAGTGCCGACTCTTCTTTCATTTTTTGACATGTTTTTTGCCTTCTTTCTTATTTAAGAAAATTTATGATTTTTGCAACAACAAAAATAACAGAGATATTATATACTATTTTTTGTAAAATTACAACTATTATTGCAAAAAAATATGTATTTTTTTTATTAACAAAAAGCTGTTTTGTGTATATTGCAAATTTTTCAAAGATTTAGGACAAAAAGACAACATTTGCAATAGCATTTACAAAAAAAATAATGTATAATAAAATCACAAGAATATTTAGTAAAGGAGATTTTGTATGAAAAAGATTTTTGCAATTCTTTTATCAGTAGCAATAATGTTTTCAATGGCAATTCCTGCTTTTGCCGATGAAGGCGAGATTAAAGTTACTGATCCATGGGACAAATATATGTCAAAAGGTGAATTGACAACAAGTGATGAAAATGGTGAAACAGTATATAAAGTTACAGGAATAACAGCGGCGTATACTTCACCGGGCGTTGATATTATGCCTACACTTAAAAAATTGATGGAGGGTAATGATAAGATTACCGTCACAATTGCTGTTGACGTTAAAATTGACTATGCCGAAGGTTTTGGAGATGAAGAATTCCCCATTGCGGGTCTTATCCGTGCAGCAGAAGTTAATGAGAAGATAAAAGATCCCAATGCATTTAAGGCAATTTATAGAGATGCGCAGGCAGGCGGTTTCGCTGATACAGGCGGCGGAAACTATTCGATCCGTTTCTTTGAAAATGAAAGTGCCCTTGATTACTGGTCAACTCTTGAAGGCGAAGTTACTTTTACTGCTAACGATATTAACGCAGGTCTTTGGGGTAAACTTAACGTTTGCTTTGACAGAATGAACAGTTATGAAGCAATAAGTGCAATTTATATAAAAAATACGAGAATTACGCTTACTGATTATGAAGAAGGCGATGGTGAGATCACCATTGATTTTGATACGGAAGTTATACCAAGCACTGACGGCGTTGATGAGGCTCCCGTTGATCTTACTGTTGATCTTACTTTAAATGCTGATGCAGAAGATACACCTGCTCTTCCCGAAGGCAACTATCTTAATACCAAATGGACTAAAGGCTATGCGGCAAATGATGTAATTGAAGGCACCTTCAAAGATCAGCCAATGTATTCAATGACCGGTTGGAAGTCTGCCTACGGTTCACCTTTCCTTGATATTCTTCCTGCTGTAAAAGAAGCAATGGGTGAAGAAGATGAAATAAATGTATATATCGTTTTTGATGCTCGTGTGCTTAATTATAAAGGTCTTGAAGGCACGGAACATGGTTTTGGAATAAAGATTCGTCCCAAAACAACCGATCTTACGAAGGAAGTTGAAGATTTTGAAGAGAATTATCTTGGATCAACATTTAAGCATCACGGTTCGGGCGACGTAAGACTTACTCTTTTGGCTTCGGATAAGGAGTATATTACCGAAGATTGGCAGAGATTTGAGTTCTTATATACGTTCAGCGCAGAAGACGTTGAAGACGGTCTTTGGGAAGCATGGAACCTTTGCTTTGATAACGTTAATAGCTTTAAAACTCTTGGCGCCATTCAGATAAAGAATATGGGCGTTTTCTACGGAGACGATTATGAACCAATAAATATTGATGAACCTGAAGAAACACCTGAAGCGTCAACACCTGCAGAAAAACCTCAAGGATCAGAAAATCCTGTTGTTATTCACAAACCTATCGGCGGCGGTAAATATCAGATCACATTTGCAGAATCTGTTGATACTGTAGTTGACGGTCTTGTTGACGACAATAACGGTGGAAACGGTACGATCTGGATAATCGTTGCAGTTGCGGCAGTTGTTGTATTAGCAGGCGTTGCAGTGGGAATCGTTACCGTTGCAAAAGAGAAAAATGTAAAGGAGGATAAGTAATATGAAAAAGTTTTTAGCAATCAGTTGCGCAATTTTAATTCTCGTTTCTGTTTTTGCAGGTTGTGAAAACGGAAGTACAAATACTCCCACAAAAACTCCTATTGCACCTCCTGAAGCAACAGAAGCACCTAAAGATATTACCGAAAAAACTGATTATGTTACCGAACAATGGATTTCCGTTGAAATTCCTTTTGAGGCAAACAAAAAATCAAAAAATATTACCGATACTATTCTTGACGTAACCTTTACAAACCGTTCAACGGGTACAAAGTTACTTATGCCCGGTTTCTGGAACGGCGCAAATAAGTGGGCAGTTCGTTTTGCACCTACCGAATGCGGTATCTGGGATTATGAAACTGCAACAACAGGTGAAGACGTTGGTATCAGCGGCATCAAAGGTACTGTTGCTTGCAATGCTTATAAAGGTGATCTTGATATCTATAAGCACGGCTTTGTAAAAACTGAACCGGGTAAAAAGTATTTTGTATATGCCGATGGCACACCTTTCTTCTATTTAGGCGATACCCATTGGAATATGGTAACAGAAGAATTTGATTCAGCCGGTCCTAACGCAGGTGATATAGAGACCGATTCTCACTTTAAGTATATTGTTGACCGCCGCGCAGAGCAGGGCTTCACCGTATATCAGTCAGAAGTTATTGGCACAACAATTAACGTTGCTGACGGTAAGATTTCCGAAAGCGATATTAAGGGCTTTGAAGTAATGGATAAATACTTCCAGTATATTGCATCAAAAGGCCTTGTTCATGCCAATGCAAAACTTCTTTTCCCCAGCGAAGTTACTCAGAGTTTTAAGTTAAACAATGAATCACTTACCCGTTATTGGATTGCGCGTTATTGCTCATATCCCGTTATGTGGACTTTGGGCCAAGAAGTTGACGATGCCAAAAATCAGGATATAGATATGCTCGTTCTTACTTACATTGATATGTGTGCATTTGTTGCAAAGCATGATCCTTATCAGAATCCCACATCGGCTCACCAACTTAATGCGGCTTCAGTTACCGCGGCAGGCGGCGTTCCCGTTGCAGGCATTGACGGCGGTTACGACCATATTGACGTTACACAAACAGAACTTAAATATAAAACAAGAAAATCAGCATTCCTTGGAGCAAAAGGTCATACGTGGTGGGCAAATCAGTGGAGACCTGTAGTTCATGCACAGTATAACTTCGGTATTCCCAAGGATTATTGGGAAAACGGTCAAGATAAGCCTATCGTAGACTATGAACCCAGATATCACTATCTCTATGGCGGTGATTTCTGTATGCGCGCGCAGGCATGGATAGCATACCTTTGTGGTATGTGCGGTCATGCTTACGGCGGAGCAGATATGTGGCTTTATCAAGGCAGATATGCAACAGATACAGATGCTTTTGACGGTGTTCAAACTATTACCAAGGAAGAAAAAGTTAATACCTTATGGTCAGATCTTATTAATGCACCTATTTCCAACGAACTTACTTATTTAAGAGGTTTCATGGAAAGCGTTGGTTGGTGGGAACTTACACCTGACTTTGATTACGGTAACGCATTTAAACCGGTTGAAGGTAAGGAAGGCTTCTATGCAGTTGCACATAACGGCGATGAAACATATGTAGTTTATCTTTATAACCGTACAACGGGTTCAGCAGGTAAACTTGTAAACATGGATAAAAATGCAACCTATATTGCACAGTGGTTTGATACAAGAACAGGTGAATATTCACTTATTGATTACAATCTTAAAGCAGATGCAAATGGTGAATATGATATTCCCGAAAAACCCGTTGCTGATGATATGATCCTTCTTGTAACAAAAAAATAATTTTATTAAGATCCTGCATTTTATTTGCAGGATCTTTTTTTATGTTAGAAAATGCAATGTTTTAGTTAGAATTTGCAATTTATTTTACCTTTTTGATTTGTTATAATTATAATATAAAATATAAAAAGGAGTTTTCGGCAATGAAGAAAGTTTTAGTTATGCTTTTTACTTTAATTTTCATAATGTCCTCATTTCTGACGGTTTCTGCTGAAGAAGTAAAAATCGAATCAGATTGGGCAAAGTACCTTGGTAAAGTTGAAGTAACAAAAACTGAAGAAAATGGGGAAAATGTCTATGCCTTTAAAAATTTTACGGCAGAGTTTGCAACACCCGGTATTGACATTATGCCTCTGTTAAAGGAGATCATAAAAGGTAAAGATTCCGTTACTCTTAATTTCAGCATGGAAATAAAAGCTGATGCTGAGGAAGAATTTACTCTCGGCATGCTTGTAAGAATGGAAGACGTTCATCCCAAAGTTCAGAAGAAAGAAGATTTTAAGCAGGCATATACTGGTGGAAGAGTAAATATTATTAGTGATAAAAACTATCTTATAAGAATTGTCAGCGGTCTTAATGTATCAGAAGACTGGGAGTTCGTTGAAGGCGAAATCACATTAACTCCCGATGAAATTCTTTCCGGTATGTGGAAGAGAATGGTTTTATGCTTTGACGGCATTAAAAAGTACGAAATTTTAGAAACTCTTTATGTTAAAAATGCTTCTATTGAGATCGTTGACTATAAAGAGGGTAAAGGTGAGCCTTCAATAGATATTGAAAAGATTGATCTTGAAAAGCCAACCATTGAACTTGATGATACTGATACTCCTGAACTTCCCGAAGGAAATCATATTGCAGATAACGCTTGGTATAAAGGTAACTTAGGTAGCGTTACACCGGTTGAAGTAGGAACAGATAAGGTATATAAGTTTACAGATCTTAAAAGTTCATATTCATCTCCCGTTATTAACATTTATCCCACGTTAAAGGAAATGCTTGGGGATCAGGAAAGCATAAACGTATGGGTAGTCCTTGATGTCCGCGCAGTATTGACCGAAAATGAAAGAGGCTTCGGCATGAAGATCCGTCCAAATATCTCTAATGAATATGTGGACGATAAGACAACGTTTGCCGCCAAATACGGCGGATCTACCGTTAAACACACCTCATATGGCATTTTGATCTCTGCTTATAATGACGGTAAATTAACAAATAAGTGGCAGAGAATTGAAATACCTATGACTATCACCAAAGCAGATATCAATGACGAATTGTGGACCGAGTGGAATCTCTGCTTTGATATGATGAATGATTATTATCAGATCAAAGAACTTCAGATTAAAGATACTGCTATTTATTATAACGGTGAATATGAAAGTGTTTATAAAGAAGGCAATAACGGTGAGGCTGAAGGCGAAGGCACAGCAAAACCTGAAAACAGCAAAGAAATGCCCGTAATTTATAAACCCTATGGATTTGAAAAATATAGCATCACTTTTGCTGATGCAGTTGCACCTGAACTTCCCGAAGGAATAACCGATGAACGTGCAGGCGGATCAAATTATCTAATTTATATTATTATAGGTGCAGGCGTGTTAGTGATCGGTGCGATAGTATTTATCGTTTTAAAGAAGAAAAAAACGCAGAAGGAGGAGAAGTAATGAAAAAAATATTGGCAATTATTTGCACGCTTCTAATTGTTGTCGGTGCTTTTTCAGGCTGTAATGAGCAGGGAACTGTATCAAGCAGTGCACCTGATCCTACACCAGTACCTACTCCTGTGCCTCAGGATATTACCGAAAAAACCGACTTTGTTACCGAACAATGGGTAGCCGTTGATATCCCTTTCAAAGCAAATAAAAAATCAGAGAATATTAAAGATACTCTCCTTGACGTAACCTTTACAAACCGTTCAACGGGCACTTCAATGCTTATGCCCGGCTTCTGGAACGGTGATGATGAATGGATCGTTCGTTTTGCACCTACAGAGTGTGGTATCTGGGATTATGAAACTGCAACAAGTGGCGAAGATGTTGGCATTAGCGGAATAAAAGGTACACTTGCCTCTAATGCCTATAAAGGTGATCTTGATATCTACAAGCATGGTTTTGTAAAAACAGAGCCAGGCAAAAAGTATTTTGTATATGCTGATGGAACTCCCTTCTTCTATTTAGGAGATACCCATTGGAATATGGCAAGGGAAGAATTTGATTCAGCAGGTCCCGTTGCAGGTGATATTGAAACAGATTCACACTTTAAGTATATTGTTGATGCAAGAGTGGATCAGGGCTTTACTGTGTATCAGTCCGAACCCATAGATGCAGGTTTTGACGCTACTGATGGCGAAATAACCAATTATGATATGAATGGTTTCAAAACATATGATAAGTATTTTCAGTACATTGCTGAAAAAGGTCTTGTTCACGCCAATGCATTACTTATCTTCCCCAGTGGTGCAACAGATGCATTCAGCAAGAATATTGAATCACTTACCCGTTATTGGGTTGCAAGATACGCTGCATATCCCGTAATGTGGACCCTTGGACAGGAAGTTGATGATGGTCACAATCAGGATATTCCCACCATCGGATATACTTATATTCAGATGTGCGAAATGATCTATAAGCACGATCCTTATAAGAATCCTACTTCGGCTCATCAGCTTAATACAGCACTTATCGGTTGCAACGGTAACGTTGCTCTTGCTAAGATCGATGCAGGTTCATCTGTATTTAATCCTAACGATACAACGCGTAATATAAGAAATAAGCCATCAATATTCCGTGCAACAAAAGGTCATACTTGGTGGGCAACACAGTGGCGACCTACGGTTCATGCTCAGTATAACTTCGATATGGCAAGAGATTATTGGATAAACGGTTCAGATAAGCCTATTGTTTCCTATGAAGCAAGATATCATTTGCTTTCGGCAAGTGATTTCGGTGCTCGTGTTCAGGCTTGGATAGCGTATCTTTCAGGTATGTATGGTCACGGCTACGGCGGGCAGGATATGTGGTTATATCTTGGCACTTACGATGATAGCAATGATTCTACCGATGGTGTATTTGAAACTCCCAAAGAGGTTAAAGCATCAACCAACTGGTCAGATCTTATTCATGCTGACATTTCAAGAGAACTTTATCTCATGCGCGGATTCCTTGAACAGGCTGGTTGGTGGAAACTTATTCCCGATTTTGATGACGGTAACGCATTTAAGAAAGTAGAAGGCAAAGAAGGTTTCTATGCTGCCGCTCACGATGGAAATAATGTTTATGTAGTTTATCTTTATAATAGAACTACCGATTCCGCAGGTAAACTTGTAAACATGGATAAAAATGCTGTTTACGTTGCACAGTGGTTTGATACAAGAACAGGCGAATATACACTTATTGATTATAATCTTAGGCCTGATAAAAACGGTGAATATGATATTCCCCAAAAACCCGTAGCAGAAGATATGGTATTGCTTGTAACAAAGAAATAATTTAAAGCACCGCTTTGCGGTGCTTTTTATATTGCAAAAAAACAGTGAAATTTTATAAAAACGCAATATTTACAATGGAAATACAGTTTT
>JAZULU010000191.1:0-14760 GCA_045603265.1 Clostridia bacterium | reverse complement strand
AATTTTAATTACTATTATAAAAAAGAGGTAGAAAAAAATGATCTTTTCATGCGACAAGGCAACCCTTTTAAACGGAATCAATATTGCATCAAAGGCACTTCCTTCAAAAAGCGTAAATCCCGTTTGTGAAGGTATTTTATTTAATTCAAAAAACAGTGAGGTTATTTTAACTACAACTGATTCTTCATTAACTATTCAAACTAAAATTGCAGCAGATATTGAAGAAGAAGGTGAAGTTGTAATTAATGGTAAATTCTTCTCTGAAGTTATTCGTAAAATGCCTGACGGCATGATCAAAATAAAAGGTGATTTTAGATCAGGTATTGAAGTTTCAGGTAATTTTTCAAAGATAAATATTGCCGCACTTGATCCTGATGAATATCCTTCACTTCCTGTTATTGATAAAGATAGTTTCTTTACATTACCTCAAGGTGATTTAAAGAAGATGATCAACCAAACTATTTTTGCAACTGCCGCAGATGAATCAAGACCTATTCTTACCGGTTGTTTGTTTGATGTTGAAAAAGAAAATATTACAGTTGTTGCACTTGACGGTTGCCGTCTTTCATTAAGAAATTCATTTGTTCAGGATATTGATGAGCCTATTAAGGCTATTATTCCTGCACGCGCGCTTTCTGAAATTATTAAGATAATAAGTGATAGCGATGATCTTGCAAGACTTTATATTCAAAGAAGTTATTGTATGGTTGAAATTGAAGAAACAAAGATCATCACTCGCTTAATTGAAGGTGAATTTGTTAAGTATAGACCTATTATTCCTACAAATATGACAAATTCGGTTATTATGAATCGTATTGATCTTTTAGAGGCTATTGACCGTGCTTGGCTTATTGTAAGAGAAAATGTGAGAAATAATCATATCTTATTTAAGTTTATGGAAAATAAACTTATTATTACCTCCCGTTCAGATACCGGTAATGCTTATGAAGAAGTTGATTTCCAAGGAACAGGAACTCCCATTGAAATTGGTGTAAATCCCAGATATTTTGTTGAATGTCTTAAAAATATTGAGGATGAATTTATTAAATTCTCATATACAACACCTACAAGTCCCACAGTAACAACTCCCGTTGATGGGGATAAATATCTCTATTTGATTCTTCCGGTAAGATTATAATATGTATTTGAATAAATTACAGCTCTGGAATTTTCGCTCATATGAAAATCTGGAGCTGAATTTTCCTAAAGGAATAAGTATTTTATACGGCGATAACGGACAAGGAAAAACAAACGTTATTGAGGCTATATATCTTTTGTGTACGGGAAGAAGCCACAGAACTAACCGTGAACATGATATGATAATGTATGACCGTCCTTGGACCAGAGTCCGTGCCGAAGATATTCAAAAAGACGGTAGACATACCGTTGACATGGTTATGGCACGGGGTCAAAAAAAGCGTATTTTAGTAAATGGTCTTGCTATTTCAAGAATAAGTGAAATATTGGGACAACTTTCAGGTGTAATTTTTTCGCCGGAAGATCTTGATTTAGTAAAAGAAGGCCCTCAGAAACGTCGCCGTTTTATGGATATTGAACTTTCTCAAGTTTCAAAGAATTATTTTTATGCGCTAAATGAGTATAATAAAGTTTTAGATCAGAGAAATTCATTATTAAAAGAAAATATTAGACCGGGCGATCTTGAAGTATGGGATACTCTTTTAGCACAACGTGCTGTTCCCATAATAAAAGCGCGCAGGGATTTTTGTCAAAGGCTTACTCCAAAAGCAAGGGAAAATCACAAATATCTTTCTTCGGGAAAAGAAGAACTTTTTTGTATTTATAAAGATTCTATTCAAAATAGGGAAGATATTGAAAATGCTATTTTAGAGCTTTTGGAAAAAAACAGAGAAAATGATCTAAAAAGATGTTTTACAACAGTCGGTCCGCACAAAGACGATATTATTATTAAATTAGGTGATACCGATTTAAGATATTTTGGATCTCAAGGTCAGCAAAGAACGGCAACTTTGGCTCTTAAATTGACTGAACTTGAAATGATGAAAGAAGATTTGGGCGAATATCCCGTATTACTTCTTGATGATGTTTTATCTGAACTTGATACACGCCGTCAACAAATGCTTCTTGATAAAATAAAAGACGTACAGACTTTAATTACCGTTGCTCAGCCGGTAGAATATTTTAATAAAATGAACGTAAATTTCTTTAAAGTTGAAAAAGGAAAAGTATGGAAAGAATAAAAGTCGGCTCATTAAAAATAAATAATTTTGTTTTAGGCGCAGGCAGGCTTGGTGATCCAAAATATAAAAAAGAATGTTTTAATATCTTGGACAGATATTTAGATTTGTGTTATAATACGCTGGATGTCGCCCGTGCTTATGAAAACGGATTATGTGAAGAGTTTTTAGGTGAATATCTTAAAAAAAGAAATCGTGAAGACGTTATTCTGATTTCAAAGGGCGGATTTCCGCTTTCAAGAATGGAAATGTACAAAACGCGTCTTTCAAAAGAAGAACTTCAAAAAGATATTGATGCAACTTTAAAAGCACTTAATACAGATTACGTTGATATTTATTTTTTGCACAGGGATGATTGTTTAAAAACTCCCGAAGAATTAATTGAAAATGCAAATGAATTTATAAAGCAAGGTAAAACAAGGGAAATAGGTGCTTCTAACTGGACTGCAGGCAGAATTCAGCAGGCAAATGATTATGCAATAAAAAATAATTTAAAACCTTTTACGGTTAGCCAAATAAATTATTCTTATGCTTTAACAACTCCTGCTTTAACGGGAGATATTACCCATATAACAATGAATGATATTGAATATATGTGGTATAAAGAAACACAATTTCCTATAATAGCCTATTCGGTTCAAGCAAAAGGATTTTTTTCAAAGCAGATTTCAAAGGAAGAATTAAAACCATCAGGAAAGTTATCATATCTTTGCTTAAAGGAAAATTTCAGGCGCTTTGAAAGAATAAAAAATTTATCGGAAGAAAAAAATATACCTATTCCTGCACTTTTATTATCCTACATTTTATCAAAGGATATAAATTCAGCGGTAATCGGCGGTTTTTCAAAAACAGAACAATTAAATGAAAGTTTAGTGGGCATTGATTTAAGGCTCACAGAAAAAGAACTTCATTATTTAGATAAAGGAGAATAAAATGAAAGTTAGAACAAGATTTGCGCCAAGTCCCACAGGTAATATGCATATCGGTAATCTTCGTACAGCACTTTATGGCTATCTTTTTGCAAAAAAAGAGGGCGGTGATTTTGTTGTAAGAATTGAAGATACTGACCAGGCACGTCTTCAGGAAAGCGCAACTGAAATTATTTTCAAAACTTTGGAGCAGACAGGTCTTGATTATGATGAAGGTCCCGGTAAAGAAGGCGATTGCGGACCTTATTTCCAGTCAGAAAGACGCGATATTTATAAAAAACATGCTTTGGAACTTATTGAAAAGGGCGCAGCATATTATTGTTTCTGTACCGATGAACAACTTGAAAACGATAGAAAAGCAGCAGAAGAAAAGGGCGAAACTTATAAATATCCCAAAACATGCCTTAACTTATCAAAGGAAGAAATTGAAAAGAGAATTTCTGCAGGCGAACAGTACGTTATCCGTCAGAACACACCTAAAAATAAAGAAGTTTCTTTTGATGATGTAATTTTTGGCCATGTTACCGTTAATTCAGATGATCTTGATGATATGATTCTTTTAAAGAGTGACGGTCTTCCCACATATAACTTTGCAAACGTTGTTGACGATCATTTAATGGGAATTACCCACGTTATGCGCGGTTGTGAATATCTTTCATCAACACCTAAATATAATCTTTTATATGAAGCATTCGGTTGGGAGCCTCCGTTATATGTGCATCTTCCCTTGATCATGCGCGATGCTCAGCACAAACTTTCAAAGCGTCACGGTGATAAGTCTTTCCATGATTTACTTGATGACGGATTTTTAACTGATGCCGTTGTAAATTATATTACTCTTTTAGGCTGGAACGATGGCTCAAACAAGGAAATTTATACAAGAGAAGAACTTATCAATGCTTTCTCATTGGAAGGAATAAGCAAATCACCTTCAATTTTCGATATTAATAAACTTCGCTGGATGAACAGCGAATATATTAAGGCAATGGATTTTGAAACTTTCTATAATATTGCATTGCCCTGGCTTGAAAAAGAAGAAAGTCTTAAAATTTATGATAGTAAAAAATTATTAAAACTTATTCAGTCAAGAACAGAAATTTTATCTGAAATTCCCGAAAAACTTAAATTCTTGCCTACAGTTGCAGAACATACTACTGAAATGTACTGCCACAAAAAGTTTAAACTTGATGAACAAGGCGCAAAGGAAAGTCTTTTGGAAGTTAAAGAAAAATATGAAGCAATTTCTGATTGGAACGAAACTGCAATTCACGATGCTTTAATTGAACTTGCACAAGAAAAAGGCAAGAAAAACGGTATGATCATGTGGCCTGCCCGTGTTGCACTTTGCGGTCTTGATTCTACGCCGGGCGGTGCAGTTGAACTTGCTGATATTTTAGGTAAGGAAGAAACTTTAAAGCGTATTGAAAATGCTATAAATATGTTTTAATATTTTTTATACATTATAAAGGAGAAATACAAATGGAATTCTTAATTGAAAGCCTGCAAATGTTACAGTGGCAGCAGGTGGTCATGTGGGTTATCGGCGGACTTCTTATTTTCCTTGCAATTAAAAAGGAAATGGAACCTACACTTTTATTACCCATGGGCTTTGGTGCGATTTTAGTAAACCTTCCTCTTTCGGGTGTTATCACACAAACCGATCCTGCAACGGGCGAAACTTCAAACGGAATCTTGGACGTACTTTTCAGACTTGGTATTGATCATGAGTTTGCCGAAATGTTTCCTCTTATACTTTTCATCGGTATCGGTGCGATGATCGATTTTGGTCCCGTTTTATCAAATCCCAAACTTATGATCTTCGGTGCAGCTGCACAGTTTGGTATTTTCTTTACTTTCTCAATGGCAAGGCTTTTTGGTTTTGAAATTAACGATGCTGCTTCAATCGCTATTATCGGTGCAGCAGACGGACCTACCTCAATCGTTGTTGCAAACACACTTAAAAGTAATTATCTTGCGGCTATCATGGTTGCGGCATATTCATATATGGCACTTGTTCCCATTATTCAGCCACCTGTTATTAAATGCCTTACAACTAAAAAAGAGCGCATGATCAGAATGAACTATGAGCAGAAGGATGTTTCAAAATTAACAAGAATCCTTTTCCCAATAATCGTTACTGTTGTTGCAGGTCTTGTTGCACCTTCATCAGTTGCTCTTGTTGGCTTCTTAATGTTTGGTAACCTTATAAGAGAATGTGGTGTTCTTGATTCTTTAAGCGAAACTGCATCAAAAGTTCTTGCAAACCTTGTTACAATTTTCTTAGGTATCACCATTGCAACAAGAATGAACGGTGTTGATTTCTTAAGATGGGACACACTTCTTATTATGTGCCTTGGTCTTATTGCATTTATTTTCGATACAGCAGGCGGTATCCTTTTTGCAAAGTTCTTGAATCTTTTCTTAAAGAAAAAGATCAATCCTATGATCGGTGCGGCAGGTATTTCGGCATTCCCCATGTCAGGCCGTGTTGTTCATAAGATGGCTTTAAAGGAAGATCCCAATAACTTTATTCTCATGCAGGCTATTGGTGTAAACGTTTCCGGTCAGGTAGCATCTGTTATCGCAGGCGGAATCATCCTTAGTTTCTTCGGATAAGGGGGTAGAGAAATATGGATTTTCAAGGATTTATTGATAGTTTAAGTTTTATGGGTCTTGGTATGGCAAGTATCATTATTGTTATCGGCGTTTTGATTCTGGCAGTATTGCTTCTTAACCTTTTCTCAAGTGACAAAATGAAAACATCCAGAAAGGTTATATTGGTTGTTGCTTTTGCTGTACTTCTTATTTCGTTATCACTTTTTAACGGAATGAAAAATGAAGGCACTACAGATAATACGGAGCCTACTCCTACAGCGCAGACACAAAATGAATAAAAATAATCGCAGTCGAAAGACTGCTATTTTCTTATAGTATAATATATTATGCTTCACATTCTGCTATGTAAGGTAACGTTCTGTAAAACTCATTGCAATCAAGACCGTAACCGATAACAAAATAATCGGGAATAGTAAAAAGAGAGTAATCTGCTTTAAAATCAACAACACGTCTTGAAGGTTTATCTAAAAGAGCAACAACTCTTAAAGAAAGGGGATTTCGTGATTTTAAAAGTTTATAAATATCATTTAAAGTTCTGCCCGTATCAACAATATCTTCAACGATAACAACGTGATATTCGCTTATATCGCGATCAAGATCCATGGTGATCTTAACAACGCCTGAAGATTCAGTACCTGCATAATAACTTTTTGCGCACATGAACCCGATTTCACAGGGAACTGTTACGGCGCGACAAAGGTCGGCCATAAAAACAAAGGAGCCTTTAAGTACGCTTACCAATAAAATAGGTCTGCCGTCATAGATATTGTCAATATATTTGCCGGCTTCTTTAATTTTTTCGTCAATTTCCTCTTTGGAAATAAGAACGCGTTTGATTTTTTTATTATATTCTTCTACTGTAATAGCCATAAAGGTCCTCCGCAAAATTACATTTTTAGATATTTTATCACACTTTTTATTGTTTTACAACTAAATATTGTTCTCTTTTTTATATTCGGTGGGAGTTTTTCCCGTTTCTTTTTTAAATTGGCGAATAAAATGATATTGATCAGAATAGCCTAATTTTTCGGCAACAAGTGTGATGGGAATATTTTCCGTTGTAAGTATTGATTTTGCGTAACTTATACGGGCATCAATACTGTCTTTTATAGGTGAAGTTCCGAAAACAGATTTATATACTCCGTGAAAACGTGATGGACTCATCTGGGCAAACTGAGCCATTTCATTAATTGACCAATGCTTTTCGGGATTTAATAAAATTTTTTGCCTTAATGCGCGCATTTTGTCAAAATTTTCGCTTTGAACTTTAGGTGCAGGCGGTGCGTTAAGTGTACGGGAAAGCAAACACAAAAGTTCGGTAATATATGATGAGATCATTTTATCCTTTAATTTGTCCTGAGAGAAAAATTCCATTTCCGCCTTTTGAATAAGGGGCGAAATAAAACTTGTGTCGGCAGGATAAAAAACTTCATTTTCGGGAAGTTCAAGTTCTTGAAGAATTGTTTTAAGACTTTTTTCTGCGTGAAACCAATTATGTAAAAGGGCATTGGAACTTTTAAACCATTGTGGCTCACCTGGGGAAAAGATAATGCACCCACCCGGTTTTACTTTAATGTTTTCACCTTTTACCACCATATCAACGGGAGTAATAAAATGCAAAAAGGTGTAATCCTTGTGTCCGTTGGGGCGCACAAGAGTAAAGCCTGCTTTTTCGGGGCAATCGTGCCTTATTTTAGTTATTTTTATCATATAATCACCAATAATCATTATACATAACTCAGTAGGATATGTCAATTATTTAGTACGAAATTACATTTAATTATAGGGAATTTTGTTATATACTAAAGAAAAAAAGCAAGGAGAATTTGCATATGATTCCGAGAAGTGAACATCCAAAGCCTCAATTTATGCGTGAAAGTTGGGAGAACTTAAACGGCATCTGGCAGTTTGAAGCAGACCCTGCATCAAACGGTTTAGAGCAGAAGTTTTATGAAAAAGAAAGTTTTTCTCAGAAGATTATTGTGCCTTTCTGTCCTGAAAGTAAACTTTCCGGAATTGGCAACGTAGATTTTTGCGATTGCGTATGGTATAAGCGTAAGATAAATATTAAAAAAGGTGATAAAATTGTTCGTTTGCACTTCGGTGCGGCTGATTATGAGACCACCGTGTACGTAAACGGAGTTAAAGCAGGCACTCATATTGGCGGATATACTTCGTTTTTTGTGGACATTACCGATTATGTCAACGATGGTGAAAACGAGATCTGTGTTCAATGTGATGACGATATTCGTTGCCACGTTCATCCAAGAGGAAAACAGAGTTTCAGATACTATTCTCACGGTTGCTTATACACTCGCACAACGGGCATCTGGCAGACTGTTTGGCTTGAGTTTTTAGAGCAAAATCATATTGAAAAAGTAAAATATTATCCCGATATTTTTTCAGGCTCAATTACAGTGAAGGCTGATTTTAAGGGAAAAGACGATTTCACCTTTACCGCCTATTATAATGGCGAGAAAATGGGTGAGTACAAGGCAGAAAAGGTTGCAGGGGAGATCACCTTTAACGTTCCTTTAAAGGAAAAGCATCTTTGGGAGGTTGGCAACGGCAATCTTTATGACGTTGAAATGACCTTTGGTAAAGATAAGGTTAAAAGTTATTTCGGCTTAAGACAAGTGCGCCTTGACGGAAAGAAATTCCTGATAAACGAAAAATCTGTTTTCCAGCGTCTTGTTCTTGATCAGGGCTTCTATCCTGACGGAATCTACACCGCGCCTACCGATGCTGATTTAGTAAAGGATATCGAACTTTCCTTAAAGGCAGGCTTCAATGGTGCAAGACTTCACGAAAAGGTTTTTGAAGAAAGATTTTTATATCATGCCGACCGTTTAGGCTATATTGTTTGGGGTGAGTTTGCCGATTGGGGTATCGACCACACCGAGCCTAATGCAATACACCATATTCTTCCCCAATGGATAGAGGCAGTTGAACGCGATTTCAATCATCCTGCAATTATCGGTTGGTGTCCCTTAAACGAAGTATGGGATCTTCGCGATAAAAAGCCTTTTGCCGATAACGTTAAAAATATTTATTTCGTTACAAAGGCAATGGATTCAACACGTCCCTGCATCGATGCAAGCGGTGGTTTACATTATGTAACCGATATTTACGATTTCCACGATTATAATCAGGATCCTGAAAAGTTATATGAACATTATAAGCCTTTTAAAGAAGGCGGTCCTTTACACGAAAGACTTTCTGAAATTCATCCTGACTTTGCAGGCAGACAAGTTTATGGTGGACAAGCCACATTTGTAAGTGAATATGGCGGAACGGCCTTTGCTATGGACGAAACTGCTTGGGCATACGGCAAAAATCATCCTAAAACTAAGGAAGAATTTTATGCTCGCTTTAAAGGATTAACAGACGTTTTCATGGATAACCCCAACATCTTCGGCGTGTGCTATACTCAGTTATTTAATGTTGAGCAAGAGCAGAACGGCATCTATTTCTATGACAGAACAGAAAAATTTGACGTTACTCCCATTAGGGAAGTACTTTCAAGAAAAGCAGCAATAGAAGATTAGAGCGCGATAATTCCTTACAATAGTGTGTTGCGAGGCGTGTAATCGTTCAGTTGCTTACGTTTTTGTAAGCGCCTTCACAATTAACACCTCGCGCCTTCTCTTGCAAGTTTTATCGCACTCTAAAGAACGTTAAAAACTCATCGCGCGATAATTTCATTATTAAAAAAATGAGAGTCGAAAGACTCTCATTTTCTGTTTTCACGTTTAAACTGTGTCGGTGTTAAGCCGGTAATATCTTTAAAAACTTTTGAAAAATGATAAATGCTTGAAAAACCGCAGGAGGAAGAAATATCTGCCATTGATACGGTATCACCGATAATAAGACCTTTTGCTCGCTGAATTTTAAGCATTGTAATATATTTTGATGGTGGCATATTAAATTTTTTTGTAAAAATCTTGCGGAAATATACGCAACTTATATTGCATAAAGATGCGAGAAAATCGTTTGTTGGTGCACTTAAATGGAGAGTTTCTTCAATATATTTTATTGCAGGGGCAAGAATTTCATTGGTTTTAGGTGAGATATATTCCTGATTAAGTTGGTCAGAAAGTTTTTCTAAAATAGAATATATTCCTTTTATTGCGCAAAAGCGTGAGCCTGATGTTTTGAAGTTAAGAGAATGCTCGATTTTATAAAATTCTCTTATAATTTCATCAGAATTATTTATTTTTATACTCATAAAAGGCAGGATTCCGTTATCAATGGTTTCAAGCTCAATCATCAAGCATAAGCCTTTTTTCTCACAAAAATATGAATATGAACTGTTTTTTGGAAGGATACATATATGGTTTTTATCTGAAAGATATTCTTTATTATTGTGTACGTACACGGTAGAGCCTTCCGTCTTAATTGCTATGGCGGTGCGCTCACGGTTATATCGTTTAGCAGTTGTTTTTTCCGCTATATTGATGCGATTGCAAGCACTTGTGTCAGTTATTATCAAATTAAATAAATTATTTTCCATACAAAAACACCTTCTTTCCGTTATTATATGGGATTCTTTTATAAAAGTAAAGAATTTTTTGTATCAGATTATATAAAAATATCAGAAGAGATATTTACAGATTTTGCTTTAAGTTATAAAATATTTTCAAAAAAGAAAGGAATTAAAATATGAGAGCTTCATTTAAAAACGCACCATCACCGGTTGCAGCAAGCGTAGTAAGGGAAAGAACCGTAAAAGACGCTATTGGCGCAATAAAAAACAGTTTTTATGCAGGCGCAGGGGCCATTGATTTGCATCTTTCCTGCCTTAATGATGAATTTAAAAACGTTGAAAGCATAAAGCAGATAATGGATTGCACACCATTACCTATACTTGCATTAAACTACAACCATAATTATGATTATTCTGATTATTCCGATACTGAAGAAAACCGCATAGCCTTACTTGAAATGGGTGCTTTAGCAGGTGCATCGGCAGTTGATATGCAAGGTTATTCCTTTAACCTTGATATAAAAACACGTTTTCAGGAGGAATATGCAACAAGTGATATGCTTTTTGCCCATAAAAAGCCAAAGGAAGTTGCATTAGACCCTGAAACCGTTAAAAAACAGATGGATTTTATTGATAAAATGCACGCACAGGGTACGGAAGTTTTGCTTTCATGCCATACTCAGGTAAATCTTAACACCGAAGAATGTGTTTCTCTTTGCAAATTGCTTAAAACAAGAAATCCTGATATTATCAAGCTTGTAATTCCATGCAATACTGATGAAGAATTGGCAGAAAATTTCAAAACTATGATAACGTTAAGAAAAGAAATCACTAAGTGCAAAATACATTTCCATTGCTCAGGTAAAAAAGGCAAAATTACAAGAATCGTTAATCCGATGCTTGGCGCACACCTGGCATTTTGTATTGAACGCTTTGGCGAAAATGCTCACCATGAGCAACTTGATTTAAGAAGTTTTGCAACTGCAATTAGAGAACTTGATTGGAGAGAATAAAATGAAAAGAAAACAAATTATCTTTACAAAGCCTGAAACGGCTGAATTTCTTGATACTGAAATAAATATTGAACACCCCCGTGACGTTATGGTAAAAATGGAGTATACCGTAATTTCAGGGGGAACTGAAAGGGCAAACCTTTTAGGCAGCAAAACCTTCTGCTCCTCAGGTAAAGACTTTCCTCGTATGTTAGGCTATTGCGGTGTGGGTACGGTAATTGATTTAGGTGCCGAAGTTACAAAGTGTAAAATTGGTGATAGAGTTCTTGTTTACCACGGTGTGCACTCAAACTATAACGTGCGCAGGGATGATGAAATTTTCCTTGTTGAAAATAACGTTGATTCTATTGAAGCCGCCTTTGTTATCATCGCCACAATGGGCCTTGGCGGTGTAAGAAAACTTGAGGCTGAGCTTGGTGAATCGGCAATGGTTATGGGCTTAGGTCTTTTAGGTATGTTTTCCATTCAGTTTTTGCGTAACAGCGGTGTTTATCCGTTAATTGCTGCCGACCTTAACCCTGAAAGACGTGCTCTTGCCTTAAAATTAGGTGCTGATTTTGCTTTGGATCCTGCTTCCCCTGATTTTAATGAAAAAATTCTTGAAATTACAAAAGGCAAAAAGGTAAAAAATATCGTTGAAGTTACGGGCGTTGGCAGGGCACTTGAACAAGCCCTTGAAAACGTAAGTTATATGGGCAAAATTTCACTTTTAGGTTGCACAAGAGTATCCGATATGCAAATTGATTATTACACCCAGGTACATTTCCCCGGTGTTAAACTTATCGGTGCACACAATTTTGTTCGCCCTAAGCAGGAAAGTTTCCCTCATCATTGGACGATGACAGATGAATGTAATGCAATTTTAGATTTAATTGAATCAAAGCGCATTGACGTTAAATCAATGGTTTCCCGTATTTGCGACCCCAAGGATGCACCTGAAATTTATAATGAACTTGTTCACGATAAAAACTTCCCGATGGGTACAGTATTTGATTGGAGAAATTATGACTAAGCAACCTATTCATAATGAAAAGCTTTTAATAAAAAACGGCACAGTCTGGTCAAAAAATGGTTATTCAAAAAAAGACGTGCTTTTTGAAGGTGAACAGATTTCAAAAATTGAAGATAACATTGAAGCAGATACTATTCGTGTTTTTAATGCTGAAAATATGTTTGTCTTACCGGGGTTAATTGACACACATATGCATATGAAAAACGTAACCATCGACCTATTTGGCGTTGATGCGTCAGCGGTATGCTTTCCCAACGGTGTAACTTGTGCTTGTGAAGGCTCTGCTTGCTATGGTGATGAAGAATTTTTAAATACGTTCTCCGTTAAAAACGTAGTTTTTGTAGGCGGGCAATATGAAAATAATCATTTCAGCCTTAATAAATTTGATTTTGAAAAATACGGCAAGAAAGCAATCGGATTGAAGGTTTTTTATGATACAAACAGTTATGATATAAAGGATATCTCGCCTTTAAAGGAAATCTGTAAGGTTGCTCGCGATAACAATCTAAAGGTTATGGTACATTCAACGGGAACACCCGTACCTATGATGGAGATTGTAGAAACTCTAAATAAAGGCGATATTTTGACACATTCCTTTCATGGTGGAAAGAATAATTCATCAGAAGATAATTTCGATTGTTTGAAATATGCAAAAGAAAAGGGAGTAATTGTTGACGTTGGTTTTGCAGGCTACGTTCATACTGACTTTTCCGTTCTTAAAAAAGCCATAGATATGGGGGTTTATCCTGATACAATCGGCACGGACATTACACGTTCAAGTGCATTTATCCGTAGTGGCAGATACGGTATGAATTACTGTATGAGTATTTTAAAAACCTTAGGTATGCCTGAAGAAGAAATTTTCAAAGCGGCAACGGTAAATTCGGCAAAAGCGCTAAATAAAGAGGGTATTTGGGGCGAATTGGAAATAGGCAGCAGTGATGCTTGCGTGCTTTCTTACGTCAATGCGCCTTTTGAAATTACCGATAAATTTGCACATACAGTAAAAGATACAAAAAGTTACCGTTGCAATTTAACCGTTGTAAACGGTGACGCAGTTTTTAGTAATTGAGGTTAAAATATGTTAAAAATAGGTCAGATAGGCATCGGTCACAATCACGGCGAAGCAAAAATGAAAGCGGTCAGAAAATTCCCTGAGTTTTTTCAGGTTATCGGTTTTTCTGAGGATAACGAAGAAGTTTTTAAAAAACGAGGTAATTTTCAGGCATATCAGGGCATTGAAAGAATGGATACTGATGAGCTTATTGATAAATGCGACGTGCTTTTAATCGAAACGGAGGTTCCCAATCTGACAAAATATGCACAAAAATGTGTTGAAAAGGGCAAGCATATTCATCTTGATAAGCCGGGGAGCATAAATACTGAAGAATATAAAAAAATGCTTGATACAGCACAGAAAAATAACTGTATTGTTCAGCTTGGCTATATGTACCGCTACAATAACGGTGTGAAACGTGCCATTGAACTTTATAAAAGCGGTGCCTTAGGCGAAATTACAATGATAAATGCGGAGATGAGCACCTTTCATAACGCTGAATATAAAAAATGGTTATCCACTTTTAAGGGTGGAATAATGTATATTCTGGGCAGTCATTTAATTGACCTTGCAGTATATTTTTTAGGTGAGCCTAAAAAAATCACCGCATTTTTTAAACATTCATTACTTGACGGTATTGATTTTGCGGACAATAACCTTGCAATTCTTGAATATGATAAGGCGATAGCGCGTATTTTTGCTTCAAGTGTTGAAGTAAACGGTTGGGGCAGAAGGCAATTTTTTGTTTCAGGCACAAAGGGTTCAATAGATATTAAGCCTATTGAAAACGATATCGTTGTATATGAGGCTTTTAAAGATAATTGCTCTAACTGTTATGAAGACATGAAGGTAAAGGCTGATATTAAGGATATCCCCAAGGATTGCCGATATGATGAAATGATACATGATTTTTATCAGTATATTGTGGGTGCAAAAGAAAATCCTTTTACCTATGAGCACGAATATCTTGTGCAAAAAACAATCAATGAAGTTATTAAAGGAGATAAATAAAGCACGCAAAAAAGCTTTAATTTTAGGTTCAACCGGCACAATAAGCTCAGATTTAACAAGAGCAAGCACATTTATTCGGTTTGGCAGATACGGGCTGAATTACTGTATGAGCATTATGCGCACTCTCGGTATGCCGGAAGAAGAAATATTTTTGTCCGTTACAAAAAATGCCGCCAAGGCGGTAGGAAAAGAAAACGATTGGGACACCCTCGAAATTGGCAGCACCTCTGCTATAGTTTTAGGTCTTGCAGATAAAAAATATTCCATTACCGACAACGAAGGAATTACCGTCAGTGGCGAAAAAAGTTACAGAACTTATCTTACAGTCGTAAACGGAGATGCCGTTTACAGTTATTAAAGAAAGGTTAACATTATTATTGCAGGTAGGCTTAATGATTTGATAAATTCTTCCGTTACTGT
>JAZULU010000190.1:0-9661 GCA_045603265.1 Clostridia bacterium | reverse complement strand
TATCCTTATTGGGGCTTTTAAGGTGCATTTTACGGCATTGGCTCATATCATCAGTTGTCTCATACCAAAGATATGCAAAGTAGTCAAGACCGCCTTTAATTGCGAAATCTGCTTCTTTTTCCCAGGTTTCCATAGTATATTCAGGAAAAGATACTTTTTCTCCATCAACCAGTGAGAAGAATGGTGCCTGATTATGATACTCTTTATGGGAAAGCACTCTTGCAACCTGATCGCAAGGTTTTATTCCGTCAGGTGTACTTTCGGTAAAAGCGTCCCAGCGAATAGTTCCTACAAGCCGCTTTGTCTGCTTTGATACCGGCGGAAGTTCCCTCAAGCGTTCTTCAATTTTTTTGGGTTCTGTTTCTTCAACCTCAAACTCTTTTACAAGAATATCAACGCGTTCACCCGTTGACTGAATAAAATATACAATAAAATCAAGAATCGTACTGCCGAAAGGCACGGTTGTTGAAAATGTTACCTCTGCCCAATCTTCTCCCGTTACTACTACGTCATCGGAAAAAGAATAACTTGTTTCTTTAACGTCAAGATAATCAATAAATACTTTGTGATATAACTTAACTTTTATCGGCTCGCTTCCCTCATCGAGTTTTAAAAGATAACGGCTTTTATATGCCTTTTTTGCACCCAATAAAGTATTTGCATGTACAGCAAGTGAAGAATATCTTTCTTCACGGTTTGTAACGCGGATATAGTTATTTTCCTTTATAAGTTCCGCATTGCCTTCACCAAAAATATGCTCTTTTTGTTCGTCAAAATTTTTAATTAAATCCATAAAAACACCTCCAAAGATATTTAGATTATATCAAAATACTATTTTAAAGTCTATAGGTAACTTATAATTTATTAAAATATTTCTATTTAATATAAAATATCTTAATTATTTAATAAATTGAACAACAATATCATAACTGAAACGATTGCAACGATAATTATAAAACAACAAATAACAGTTTTCCAATCTTTTGATTGAGAATCATTATATTTCTCATTTTTACGTGAACTTAAAGGATCCGCCCCTTTTAAAATATTATTATGGAAATTTTTAAGCCAGAGAATATCGTTTTTTGTAACGCAATCTTCATTAAAAGCACCTTCATCATGTGCAAGATGATTTCTTAAACGATTTAGGCGTATAAGTTCTTTTAGTTCTGGACTCCACTTTTTTCCGTCGTTTTCCTTCATATCTTCTATGTAAAGTTTAACTCCGTGAATATCACCATACATATCATTTAAAAGTTTTTCAAGACTTTTAAATTCTTCAAAAAAATCACTGTTTATTTTTTTCATAAAATTCACCTACAAAAAAGAGGCTGATAACAGCCTCTTTATTTTGCTATATCGTCAAGTGCATTATGAAGTTCGCCAACACGTTTTTTAGCATTTTCCAAAGAATTTGCTTTAACAAACATGTATATCTTTAATTTAGGTTCAGTTCCCGAAGGACGAACAACAAATGAACAACCGTCACTTAATTTATATGCAAGAACGTTTGATTTGGGAAGAGTAATAGGTGTTTCGCCATCCTTGTTCTTGGTAACTGAAAGTTTATAGTCACTTATTTCAACAATATCTGCACCTGCAACACTTTCAGGCGGATCATTGCGAAGTTTTTCCATAAGACCTGCCATTTTTTCAAGACCTGATGCGCCCTCAAAGGCAAAGGTTATGGTCTTATTTTCATAATAACCAAACTCCTTAAACATATCTTCTAAAACGTCAACAAGAGTTTTTCCATGCGCTTTATAATATGCGGTCATATCACAAATGAGCATCACGGCACTTACTGCATCCTTATCACGAACATGTTCACCTAAAAGATAGCCGTAACTTTCCTCAAAACCTAACAGATAGTCTTCCACTCTATTTTGATCTTCAAGATCAGCAATAACTCCGCCAATAAACTTAAATCCCGTTAATACGCTTTCAAGTTTAACATTGTACTTTTGGCATACTGCATCAACCATCGCTGTTGTAACTATTGTTTTTACTGCAACGGGGTTTTTAGGCATAGTTCCGCTAAGAGTTTTTGCCCTGCAAATATAATCTAACATCAAAACGCCCATTTCGTTTCCGGTAATAAGCCTATATTCGCCGTTATGATTAACTGCAACACCAACACGATCAGCATCAGGGTCAGTGGCAATTAAAATATCACTTTCAACTTTTTCGGCAAGTTCAAGTCCTTTTTCAAGTGCTTCACGATACTCGGGATTAGGATATGAGCATGTTGGGAAATTACCGTCAGGCATTTCCTGCTCTTTAACGACCTGAACATTTGTAATACCCATTTTATCCATAACGCGTTTTACGGGCATTCTTCCCGTTCCGTTAAGGGGTGTGTAAATAACACGAAGATCTTTTACCGCATCAACATTTTCATATACACGTTTTTTAAGAATCGTATCAATAAAGCTTTCAATAACTGCATCGGGAATAATATTGATATTTTCATCATCTTTTTCTGCAAGTTCTACCTTGAACATATCAGTTTTATTGATATAAGAAAGAATTGCATCAGCCATTTCAGGACCTGCCTGACAACCATCGGGACCATAAACTTTATATCCGTTATACTTTGCCGGGTTGTGGCTTGCCGTTACCACAATACCGCCATCGCACTTATAGTATCTTACAGCATACGAAAGCATAGGAGTAGGCATAAGTTCATTATATATGTACACTTTTATGCCGTTTTTTGCCATTATACGAGCACTTACCCAGGCAAAAAGTTCAGAATTTATTCTTGAATCATAAGCAATGGCAATAGAGGGATTTTCAAAATTTTCTTTCAAATATTTTGCAAAACCTTCTGAGGCTTTGCCTACGGTATATATATTCATGCGGTTTGTACCAGCACCAAGGATACCTCTCAACCCTGCAGTTCCAAACTCAAGATCTTTATAGAAACTTTCAAATATTTCATTTTCATTGCCCTTCATTAAATGAAGTTGCTCCAAAACTTCTCCGTCAATATTTTTCTGTTCAAGCCAATAATTATACTTTTCAAGTTCAGTCATCATTTTCCCTCCGTTTTGTAATAAATGTATATACATATATGATAATTCCGCCAACGCAAATTATTGCTGACGCAACAACAAATATCAAAAAGTTATCTACTGTCTCACTATCAGGTTGAACAAGAGTATACTCTACAACCTCTTTTTCTTCAACTTCTTTTTTTATGACAAGCCGCGCATCGTTGATATATCCGTAATTTGTTCGCGACGCCATTATTGCATTAGGTTCAATTTCTTTAAAAGACGTATCGCGTGCACGGCCATAAGTAGGAATTCCGCAAATAAGAAAAGTATCTCCCACCTGAATATTGCGTGCCTGAATTCTGACAACACTGCCACGGCCTAACCGGGAGTTTGGAACGTATCCTAAATCCGTATTGGCTTTCTCCGGGTAATTGCTTAAATTTTCAAGAACGAATTTTCCCGTAACACCAGGCTCAAGTTCAACGAATCCCGATTCTACAGAAGTTGGATGCTCCTCACTTCCCGAATAACCTACACATACCTGAAATTCTATAGCCTTTTTACTTGTATTTGTTAAATATACAGTAACAGAGTCATCATTAAAATGTCCCCAACAGCCCATAAGATATAATTGATAGTTTGTGCCTGATATATCTGACTCAAAAACAGTACATTGATATGATTCCTCAGGTACAACCGCTTGTACAGTAAGCGTGCTGCACATTATAAAAACAATCAATAATGTTGTTATTACTTTTCTCATTCTCGCACCGCCGAATATTTTATAAAAATATTATACTACTTTTTCCAATAAAATACAATACCATTTTATTAAAAAACTATATTAAACGCTTGTGCGGTAAGTTTTGCGCTGGCTTTTACCTCCTCAAGACTGTTTTTTTCATTTCCAACTTCGATAAGCAAGCATGAATCAGATACATGTTGATTAAACCGTGTATTTTTGAAAATTATGTCTTTACACACTCCGGGACACAACTCATTTAACTTATCGGTAAGTTTTTGAGCCAATTTGTAATTTTCCTGCCAGTTAGGCTTATAAGTATAATTTTCGCCACGGGCAACAACAAAACATATGTATGCATAATCGCCGTTTTCTGTTTCAAGACAATTCGGTTGTTGTCCCATATAAGCATCTCTGTGAAGATCAATAAATACATTGACTTTTCCTATATACGGCTCAATAGTTGCATAGCTTGTCTGATACGCCTGATTAAAACCTTTTGCTTCATTATCGGTCTTATCATGTATTACAGAAAAACCATACCCCTCAAGAGCCGTTTTCAAAGTATCCCCTACCGCCACAACGTTATATTCTTGGTTTTTAGTCCTTCCTGACGAAGTTTCAACGTAATCTTGATCTCCTTTAAAGAACGCCTCGTTTGTATGGGTATGATATATAAGAATCGGCGGACGTGAAATATCCGTCTTTGTTGTTTCTTCCAGTACTATTTGCGCCTTTATGTTTTCAATTTCAATCCGCATATCTTCAGGAATATTATCCTCACTGAAATCAATAACGATTTCTTTTTCGCTTTTTTCTGCTTCAAGTCCCATAAATATTTCCAAAAAAGCACTTGTTGCTTTTTTTAAAACCGTCCACTCCGAGAACATTGACGTAAAAATCAAAGCAAAAGATAATAAACAGCACGTCCAGTTTTTCATAAAAATCACTCCTGACAGTAAATTATATTACTGTAGGAAAATTTTTAGAACATATATGCGTTTATTTCATTTAGTGACATATCCTTGTGTAAAGCGAGATTTATTCCGTCGGCTATAATTTTAGAACAGTCTTCGGCAATAACGTCGATTTCTTTAGGTGTCACTACTAAATCACCCGTTGAAAACGACGCGATCCTTTTGGCTGCATCTTCTACCGCCGATTCATCTTTGCCCGTCATATTCAAAAGCATGTCCACCGCCGCATCATATACAAGAGATGAAGCATAAATTACGGTCGGAACTCCTATGGCAATTACCGGCACACCTAAAAATTCCTTTGAAAGAGGACTCCTCTTGTTTCCAACACCTGCACCAGGCTGGATTCCCGTATCTGTGATCTGAAACGTAGAAAACATTCTTTCGCTTTTTCTTGCTGCAAGTGCATCAATTACGATAACCGCACTTACCGCCGTATTTTTGCAAATTCCCGAAATTATATCAGCACTCTCGATTCCGGTTACACCTAAAACACCCGGTGCTATTGCACATACTGATGACATTCTTGGATCTTTTTCTTCAGGTAAAAACTCAAAAATATGCCTTGTAACAAAAATTTTCTTTACTACTTTTGGCCCGATCGAATCGGGAGTCATACTCTCATTTCCAAGCCCAACAACAAGAACAGTTCCATCATTTTCTTTTAAAAGTTCTTTTAAAATTTGACCTATTGCTTTTGACAGATCTTCATATTTATCAACATCCCTAACCGTTACCGCATCTGTTTCAAAAGAAATGTATTTGCCCTCTTTTTTTCCTATCTTTTCAAAGCTTGATTTATCTGTTATTTCAATGTAATTTCCCGCAACACCAAAGATTTCAAAATCCTCATTTTTTACGGCTTCATTACTGTGAATTTCCACAGTTTCTTTACAAAGATCAGTTCTTAACGTCATTTTTGTTACCTCTTTTCTTAAAATTAAGTATGTTCGTAAAATATTTTTTTATTCATTAGGTTAATTTTAAAAAAAGCCTTGCCAAAAAATGCAGTTCGTGTTAGAATATGTCCGTTAATATGTATTATGTTGTTGGGAGGGAAAGTCCATGGCAAATATAAAATCAGCAAAAAAGAGAATTAAGGTTACAGCTAAAAAGGCATTACGCAACCGTAGCGTTAAGTCTGCTATGAAAACAAATCTTAAAAAATTCTATGCTGTTGTTGAGTCCGGTGATAAGGCTGCTGCTGCTGCAATGTTACCCGCTATGACAGCTGTTGTTGATAAGGCTGCTGCTAAAGGCATTCTTCATAAGAACGCTGCTGCACACAAGAAGTCACAACTTGCAACTGCCGTAAATAAAATGGCTTAATGATTTGCTTTAAAATTCAGGCATCGCTATGATGCCTGTTTTTTTACATTTTTTTACTGTAAATATTTTTTACACTTGACATAATATGTAAAATAGTGTAAAATAGTGACAGAAATAGAAGTTTGGAGTGGTTTATATATGAGTACTAAATCAACCGGTATCGTTCGCAATCTTGATCCTCTCGGTCGTATTGTGATCCCTAAAGAGATTAGAAGCACTTTTAGTATTAATATCAATGATCCCGTTGCAATTTACGTTAATGATAATGAAGAAATCATTTTAAAAAAATATGAGCCAGCATGTATTTTTTGTTCCCATACCGATGACGTTGTGCTTTTCAACGGAAAGCAGGTTTGCAAAAATTGCATTGAATTATTGAAGCAAACATTAGGTGAAAAAGAATAAAAAATTGTCCAAATTTTATTTGGACTTTTTTTATTAATATAATAATAAAAATTCAAGGAGTGTCACCATGACTATCAATGATTTTAATAAATACAGTAAACTTATATGTGAATATGCAAAAAACAGTTATAAAAAAATGTTTCGTGAAAAAGGCGGAAACCTTAATCATAACTTCATAGTGCCGGGTCCGTGCTATAATCAGGAACTTTGGGACTGGGACAGTTGGCTTACCAACATCGCACTAAGCGAAATTGCTGATGAAGATATTTCTGAATATGAAAAAGGATGCGTACTAAACTTTCTTGAAAACGTTCAGCCTGACGGCTGGACTCCTGTAGTAATAATGCCCGATAAAATGATGCCTCCTTTTGATGAAAGCGATATTATTGAGGGACATACGCCTAACCCCCATAAACCATGCCTCGCACAGCACGCACGTTTTATAATTGAGAAAAACGATGATGCTTCTTGGCTATCACATCAATACGGTAATTTTGAAAAATATTTTGAATTCTATTTCAAAAACTGTTATCATGACGAAACCGGTCTTTATCACTTTTTAGACGATACGGCAATCGGTGTTGATAATGATCCATGTGTTTTTTATCGTCCATTCGGCAGCACTGCTTCAATATATCTTAATTGCCTTATGTATAAGGAATTAATAGATTTTGCATTCATTGCCGAAAAATTAGGTAAAGATAGCAAATTATATTTAGATAAGGCAGAATCACTTAAAAATGCAATCCGCGAACATTGTTACGATGAGCGCGACGGTTTCTATTACAGCGTAGATATCAGCCTCTACCCCATTGATACAACAAAATTTATTCATTCAGGCGCACCCAGACACTGGAATTGCCTTATCCAACGTATTGACGTATGGACGGGAATGATGACCATGTGGAACGGTATTGCAACAAAAGAGCAAGCCCAACGCATGGTAGATAAATATCTTGATAAAAGAACGTTCTATGCACCCTACGGCATAAGAAGTTTATCAAAACTCGAAAAAATGTACGCCGTTAAAGCTTCAGGCAATCCTTCCTGCTGGCTTGGACCTATCTGGGGAATTGCAAACTACATGACGTTTATCGGTCTTTTAAACTATGGATATACCGAACTTGCTAAAGAAATGTGTGAAAAGACTATAGAAATGTTTGGTAAGGACATTGAAGAAAACGGCGAAATGCACGAATATTACGATCCCGAAACAGGCAAAGGTGTTCACAACAAAGGCTTCCAGAGTTGGAATCTTTTAGTTGTAAATATGATCAAATGGTATAAAGAAAACATATAAAAAAAGTTGAGCCAATAAGGCTCAACTTTTTACTTTTTGGTTGCAACTAAAGCGTAATCTTCATAATCGGGTTTTTCGGGAAGATCATATTCTGCGCCCTTATAGTTTTCTTCAAGAGTGATATATTCGCCCGTTCTTGTATTAAACCATTGAATAAGATATTCGGCATTTTCATCCATATTAACAAGTTTACCTGCCGATGCGGTATCGCGGTTATATAGATATACAATATATTTTTCGTTGCCGATATGTGCAGCAGTATAATATCCTTCTTTTTCCGTTTTTTGGAAAGCATTTCCTTCATCAAAATCGGGAACAAGTTTCCACCACTCAAAACTTTCAAAGAACTCGCGGAATTTTGTTAAGTGATCACCTGTAGGCATATTTATCGCAATACCCCAAGGCATATATTTTTCGGGAGGATAAACTGTATCAACATAGTCGGTACTGGGTACGTTAAAACTATAAGTAAGTTTATATGCCCACATATCTGCCGCACCGTAGCCGTAGCCGAAAATGCCGTTTAAAACTGATATCCAACCGTTTGCGCGTGCGCCGAAGTTTTTAGTATAAAGATAGTCGTAACGAGTTTCATAGTTAATTGAAACTTTACCCTCGCCTGTGTACCAATAATCTTTGGGAATATTAAAATTGTGCTGAACGTGTACATCAGGGCGCCACTGAATTCCCCACCAGGTGTGCTCACTCATTCCGTAGAATGCCGACTGTTTATTAGTGCCGGTACGAAGCACGTTTTTACCCGAATATACGTTATATTCAGCATCACCTAAAGCACCGGTAAGCATTGCATTTTCCTGATGGCCCGTAATGGGATGCTTATAGGGATCGTACTGATACAGATACTTGCACATAAGTTTATAAGGGTTATTCTCTGCCGTCATGCCGCATTTACCAAAGAAGCAACGGTCAACTTCCTGCCCCAAAGTCCAGAGAACGGGATATGATGCATAGCGGGCGATCCAATAACGGCTTATCTTACGCTGAAACTCATCGTCAAAGAACTGATCCTTTACACCGCTTGGGAAAATATACTGGGCGTTGGCATGAACAAGACCTTTTTCTGCTATATATTTAAAGTATCTGTCAAAGTTTTGAAGTTTTAAAATATCATCCTCACCTATTCCGTCATAGATGGTGCAATCAAGACCTAAAGGCTCAGACTGATAAACGTTAAACTTCTGTTCAACGCGCTTATCTACAATATATTTAAAATGAGAATCTGTATCAATGTCAACTGCATGAGAACCTTTTTCATCAAACTCCTCCATAGGCATACGCCAATGAGTGTCGCCAAGATAGAAGAACGGTGTTCCATCATCATACATAAAATAGCGCACGTTAGGCTCAGTTTTTATGAAACCGTGCTTGTAAATTTCATATTCGCCTTCATATTCAACACAGTTGATCAAGCCTTCAATACCGTCAATTCCAAGGCTTACACCCTCAATTTCTTTAACTGTATAATTCCATTTTCCAATTTTGTTTGGTGCAAAGCGAACGCGCCAGGTAAAACCGCCATCCCAGAAAGCAGGCATTATTATTTCATCACCTGATTCATGAGTAAAAATTACATCTACTTCGTTATCTAATGCGTCATCAATCTGAACTTTTGCTAAAAAACACGTTTCATAGGAAGTCCATTTTTCTACGTTTTTCATATTTATACACTCCTTTTGTTTTTTAATATTATACAACAGCCAGAAAGGTATTTCCATTGTAAATATTGCTTTTTATTGAAAATATCTAAAATATTTGCAAAGTAAAAGGAAGATGATTTACATCTTCCTTGATAAATTATTTTTTTGTAACGAGTAAAACCATATCTTCTGCAACGGGTTTTTGGGGAATATCGTATTCACCGTTTTTATCGGCTCTGAGATTATAA
>JAZULU010000189.1:0-1866 GCA_045603265.1 Clostridia bacterium | reverse complement strand
CCACTATCAGCGTTGCCTATTATTTTAATTATAATACTATAAATCAACATTGCAAGACTTACAAAAAACAAAATAAAACCTAATGAAGTGATCAACCGAATGGGTTTTACACTAAAAGATGTGATTCCATCGATAGCAAAAGCAAGCATCTTTTTTAAAGGATATTTGCTTTCGCCTGCAAAACGTTCACTTCTTTCATACTCTACAATAGAAGTCTTATAGCCAATAATAGGAACTATTCCACGAAGGAAAAGGTTAACTTCTTTGAACTGTTCAAGGGCATTAAGGGCACGTTTGCTCATAAGACGATAATCTGCATGGTTGTATACTATATCAACGCCCATTTTCTGTAATAAGCGGTAATAAGCAAGAGCGGTTGTGCGCTTAAAAAATGTATCTTTTTTTCGTGATGAACGAACGCCGTAGACAATATCACTTCCGTTTTTATATTCTTCAATAAATTTATCAACTACATTTATATCATCTTGAAGATCGGCATCCATAGAAATAACAATATCTGCATATTCTTTTGCAGTCATCAAACCTGCCAAAAGAGCATTTTGGTGTCCACGGTTGTGAGCCAGTTTTATTCCTGAGAAAACATCATCTTTATTGCATAACTCAGAAATTATTTGCCACGTTTTGTCTTTTGAACCATCGTCTATAAATAAAATACGACTTTTTTTGCTTATTAATCCTGCATCTACAAGAGATGCTACTTTTTCTTTTAATCTTTTTGAAGTTTCAGGTAAAACTTCTTCCTCGTTGTAGCAGGGAACTGCAATATATAATATATCATTCATTTTCATCACCATAAATTAATTCTTTTGCATAGGGAAGACTCTTTATCCAATCACAGTAAACATGCCATTCGTCAAGTTTGTGCGATTTTCTTGCAAAATACATATTTCTTAAATTTTCATAATTCATAGTAACGGTACGCATTTGATTAAAACTTGAAGGTAATAACTGAATTAAATTATACCAAAGTTCTCTATCTTTTGTTTCTAAATATCTTTGACGAATGTCTTCGATATAAACAAGAAGATTATCCATAACTTTTAATGATTCATCGTTTAACTTGTCAAAAGAGAAATCTTCACGCGTAAGTTCTTTTGAATGAATTTTATGCATTGTTGAGCAACTATTGGCAACAGTGCCTACTTTATAAGTATCAAATTCTTTCCACCAGTAAAGCGGGGCAGTAATATCAACAGAAACAAAAATCATTCGCATAAATTTTCTATGATCTGTTCCTGCTTTTGCTAAACGCATGGCAAGGGAAAGATCATTTTCACCTAAAATATAATTTCCGTACTCATCATATTTGCTATCCATTCTGTCCCAACTATTTAGAGGATTTCTTGCACCACGAATGGCATTTTCAAGATTCATTACATTATGACGTTCAATTTTTATCATCTTCTACTCCTTTATAATATACAAAATAACTCCATTTTTGTTCTACGTCCAAAGGCTCTGAATATTCACCATTTTCAACCCAATCTTCAGGTGGACCGTAAGGTTCGTAAACATAGCCTTCAAGTCTCTCGTCTATGTCTATTGCAACAAAAAAATAAGCATGCTTATTTTTGCCAACGGGTGCGATAATGATTTTCTTTTCCGGAACTATAAAATTTAATTCATTATCGTTTAATGAGTAGGTGCCGTTATCTGTTTCTGCTGTGATATATTCATTTACAATTTTTTTAAATTCATTTTCATTTTTTAAAAAATCAGATTGAATTTTTGAAGAGAATGAACTGTCTGCAAGAACAAATGATAATAAGCAGCCAATAAGTGCTATTGCAACCGGAGTAATATAGTAAATACTGCTTTTTTTAAACAAATTAACACATGAAAAAA
>JAZULU010000188.1:0-3157 GCA_045603265.1 Clostridia bacterium | reverse complement strand
AATAAGGTTTCATTGTTTGTAAGATATATTGATCTTGAAAGCGGAAAGTACGATTCAAGAATTGTAAATAAGAATAAGTAAGGAGTATAAATATGAAAGATTTTGAATTAAAATACGGTTGTAACCCCAACCAAAAGCCTGCTAAAATATTTATGCATGATAATAGCGATCTTCCCATTGAGATTCTTTGTGGAAGGCCCGGTTATATTAACTTCCTTGATGCTTTCAACAGTTGGCAGCTTGTAAAGGAATTAAAGGAAGCGTTAGGTCTTCCTGCAGTAACAAGCTTTAAGCACGTTTCACCTACGTCAGCGGCAGTTGGTGTAAAGTTACCTGAAAAACTTAAAAAGGCTTGCTTTGTTGATGATATTGAAGGACTTGATGAATCACCTCTTGCTTGTGCTTATGCCCGTGCCCGCGGTGCTGACAGAATGTGTTCTTTCGGCGATTGGGTTGCTCTTTCTGATGTTTGCGACGTTACTACCGCAAAAATGATCAAAAGAGAAATCTCCGATGGTGTTATTGCTCCCGGCTATGCGCCTGAAGCCCTTGAGATTCTTAAAACCAAGAGAAACGGAAACTATAACATCGTTAAGATCGATGCAAACTATGTTCCCGATCCTATTGAACATAAGCAGGTTTTCGGCATTACTTTTGAACAGGGCAGAAATAATTTTGAAATTAACAAGGAACTTTTACAGAATCTTGTTACAAAAAATAAAGAACTTCCCGAAGAGGCAGTTCGCGACCTTATAATTTCACTTATTACGCTTAAATATACACAGTCAAACTCCGTTTGCTTTGCTTATGACGGTCAGGCTATCGGTGTTGGTGCAGGTCAGCAGTCAAGAATCCATTGCACACGTTTAGCAGGTACAAAGGCAGACACTTGGTTCCTTCGTCAGCATGACAAGGTATTAAATCTTCCCTTTAAGGCTGAACTTTCCCGTCCTGACAGAGATAACGTAATTGACGGCTATATCAACAAAAACGAAGAAGACGTTTGTGCTGACGGTAATTGGGAAAAGTATTTCACCCAAAAACCCGAACCTTTAACAGATGCAGAAGCAAAAGAATATCTTGCTTCCATTGACGGTGTTGCGCTTGGCTCAGATGCATTCTTCCCATTTAGTGATAACATTGAGCGCGCAAAGAGAAGCGGTGTTAAGTATATTGCAGAGCCCGGTGGATCAATAAGAGATGATCTTGTTATTGAATGTGCTGATAAATACGGTATGGCAATGGCATTTACAGGCATGCGCTTATTCCATCATTAAGGAGAATTTATGAAGATAATGGTTGTTGGTGGCGGCGGCAGAGAACACGCCATCATTAAAAAACTTAAAGAAAATAAAAACGTAACGGAGATATTTGCCGTTCCCGGTAACGGCGGTATGGCAGAGGATGCAACTTTAGTTGATATTGGTGCAAAGGAAATTGATAAGATAGTTGATTTTGCTATTAAAAGCCGTATTGATTATGCAGTTGTTGCACCTGATGATCCTCTTGTTTTAGGCGCAGTTGACGCACTTGAAAAAGAGGGCATACCTTGCTTCGGTCCTAAAGCCAATGCGGCAATTATTGAAGGCAGTAAGGTTTTCTCGAAAAATCTTATGAAAAAATATAATATTCCTACTGCACAGTATGAAGTCTTTGATGATATTGAAAAAGCATTAAAGTATCTTGAAACTGCACCTATTCCCACAGTTATCAAGGCTGACGGACTTGCTTTAGGCAAGGGCGTTATAATTGCTATGACTCGCCAGGAAGCCATTGATGCAGTTAAAAGCATGATGGAAGATAAAGTATTTGGTGCAAGCGGTGACAATATTGTAATCGAAGAATTTTTAGAGGGTCCTGAAGTTTCGGTTCTTTCCTTTACTGATGGAAATATTGTTGTGCCCATGATCTCATCAATGGATCATAAGCGTGCAGGTGATAACGATACTGGTCTTAATACAGGCGGTATGGGCACAGTTGCACCTAACCCCTATTACACCGAAGATATTCAGAAGGAATGTATGGAAAAAATATTTATTCCTACAATCAACGCGATGAAATCTGAGGGCAGAACTTTTAAAGGTTGCCTTTACTTCGGGCTTATGCTTACTAAAAACGGACCTAAGGTTATAGAATATAACTGCCGTTTCGGCGATCCTGAAACTCAGGTAGTTCTTCCTCTTTTAAAGAGCGATCTTTTAACGGTCATGCAGGCTGTTACAAATGGCGAACTTGATAAAGTTGATGTAAGATTTATGGATAAAAGTGCTTGTTGCGTTATTATGGCATCAAAGGGATATCCTCAAAAGTACGATAAGGGCTTTGAGATGAATATTCCCGATGAAGTTAAGGATAACGTTTACGTTGCAGGTGCTGTATTAAAAGACGGTAAACTTTTAACAAACGGCGGTCGTGTTTTAGGTGCAACCGCAGTAAGCGATACATTAGAAGATGCTATCAATGATGCTTATAAACTTGTTAAGAAAATTTCCTTTGAAAACGCTTACTATCGCAATGATATAGGTGCAAGGGCATTAAAGGCAAAAGGAGAATAATAATGGTTTTCAGAGTTTTTGTAGAAAAGAAAAAGGAACTTGCCAATGAAGCAAAAGGTCTTCTTTCAGAAGCCAATAATTTGTTGGGCATTACTTCCTTAACAGACGTTCGTATAATCAACCGCTATGATGCGGAAAATATTACCGAAGAACTTTTTGATTATGCTAAAAAGACGGTATTTTCAGAACCCCAACTTGATATCGTAACAGATGAAATTTCCTGCGACGGTGCATACGTTTTTGCAGTTGAGTATTTGCCCGGTCAGTTTGATCAGCGTGCAGATTCTGCCGCACAGTGTATCCAGATTATTTCCCAGGGCGACAGACCTACTGTTCGCACTGCAAAGGTATATGCACTTTACGGTGAATTGACCGAAAGTGAAATTCAAGAAATTAAAAAATACGTTATCAACCCCGTTGAAGCAAGGGAAGCAACATTAGAAAAGCCTGAAACTTTAAAGGTTAATTATGAAATTCCCACAACGGTTAAAACGTTGGATGGATTTATTAAACTTGATCGTGAGGGTCTTGAAAATTTCGTAAAAGAATATGGTCTTGCAATGGATGCTGACGATATTCAGTTCTGTCAGGATTACTTTAAA
>JAZULU010000187.1:0-5824 GCA_045603265.1 Clostridia bacterium | reverse complement strand
CTTTCCATCTGCACAATTGTCGCAATATTTCTCTTATCTCCAGGCGCGTATCTTCAAAAAATACTTTTCTTCTATACTTGGGTGCAAAAACTATGTGATACTTGCAATTCCACCTTGTGTGTGCTAAACTACTTCCGTTATTATCTTGATTATTCATTGTTAAATCCTCCGTTTATGTTATTCTCGTTGACTGGCAGGTCGCTTTTATATTAACATAGACGGAGTATTTTTTTCATCGGTTAACCTCTTTTGAACCACGCGACTATCGCGTGGTTTTCGTTATACAAAAAAGGGATGCGACCAAAGATCGCACCCCTCAAAAATCAATGATTTTTAAGCCGATAATTAAAGCTCAGCAAAATACTTAATAGTTCTAACCATCTGGCTTGTGTATGAGTTCTCGTTATCATACCAGGAAACAACCTGAACCTGATAAGTATCCTCATCGATCTTAGCAACCATTGTCTGTGTTGCATCGAAGAGTGAACCGTAACGCATACCGATAACGTCAGAAGATACGATAGCTTCTTCGTTGTAACCGAATGAATCGGAAGCAGCAGCCTTCATAGCAGCGTTGATGCCTTCAACTGTAACGTCAGCACCCTTAACAACAGCAACAAGGATTGTTGTTGAACCTGTGCAGGTGGGAACACGCTGTGCAGAACCGATAAGCTTGCCGTTAAGTTCAGGAATAACAAGGCCGATAGCCTTTGCAGCACCTGTTGAGTTGGGAACGATGTTCTGTGCGCCGGCACGAGCACGACGAAGGTCGCCCTTACGGTGAGGACCGTCAAGGATCATCTGGTCGCCGGTGTAAGCATGAACAGTTGTCATGATACCTGACTGGATAGCAGCATAATCGTTAAGAGCCTTTGCCATAGGTGCAAGGCAGTTTGTTGTGCAGGAAGCAGCAGAAATGATCTTATCTTCCTTTGTAAGTGTATCTTCGTTTACTGAGAAAACGATTGTCTTAAGGTCTTTACCTGCGGGAGCCGAAATAACAACCTTCTTAGCACCTGCATTGATGTGTGCCATTGACTTTTCTGTTGAGCAGTAGAAACCTGTGCACTCAAGAACAACGTCAACATCAAGTGCGCCCCAGGGGCAATCATTTGCATCTTTGCAAGCATAGATCTTGATTTCTTTGCCGTCTACGATGATTGAATCTTCTGTTGATTCTACAGTGTGCTTATTCTCACCGATGTAGCCCATGTATGAACCCTGTGCTGTGTCATACTTAAGAAGGTGAGCAAGCATGTCGGGGCTTGTAAGATCGTTGATAGCAACAACCTCATAGCCTTCTGCGCCGAACATCTGACGGAAAGCAAGACGACCGATACGACCAAAACCGTTAATAGCAACTTTAACTGACATATTAAATTCCTCCATATAAGAAAATAATTTTTGTACGATGTTATTTTATACCATATTTTAATTTTATGCAAGCGATTATCCACTTTTTTTAACAATTTTTATGAAAAAGTTTTGTGAATAAACTATTTTGCAACTATTACTCATATGAGCATACTTTCAGACATTAAATTTTTACTTTTTTACACTTGACTCTAAACTAAAATTATGCTTAAATATTATGTGCTATTATGTATAAATGAGGTATAAAAATGTCAGTAACTCTTCAAGGTAAAAATTCAAAATTTTCAAATGCGTTGTCTTCCGTTCTGGAGGCATCGGTATGCGAAAAAATAGATTTTGAAAAAGCCGTTATCTCCGATGACGGTTCACTTTGGGAGCTTTATTTTATATGTGATGAGCCTCTTACGGACGATGAGACTAACATCCTTGACAGTGCAGTAAAAACCATCGTTCCACCAACAGTAAACTACTCTTTCAAGTTTGAAATCAAGGAACCGGAACACGCAACAATACCTGATGATATTCCGTGTTTCGATGCCCCCATTCCTGATGAAAGTTTTATTCCCATGCCCGATGATACCGATGTTCCTGATGACGATTCTGATGATTTTGAGCCTTTATCCGATCTTGAAGATAACGCTGAAAATATTGAATCTGCCATGGACAGATACCGCAAGCGCATGAATGAACTTTCACGGCAGGCTGCGCAAACAGCAAAGGAGCAAGAAAAAAACAAAGTTGACAAAACCCAGAAAAAGGAAAACAAATTATCAAAAGATGGTATTGCCATCATCGGCAAAACTTTTGAAGTAAAAAACATAACCGCCATAAAAGATCTTACTGAATTCAGCGGTTTTGTTACCATTGAAGGCGACGTTATCTCAAAAGAAACAAAAGCCATTCAGGACGGCAAAAAAATAATTTTTACATTCAGTGTAACCGACTACACTTCAACCATAAACTGCAAACTTTTCTTAAAGCCTGAAGAAGCGGAAACTATGGACGAAGCCATTGGCGGACATTTAGCCTTAAGGGGCAAGTGCGCCTACGATGATTTCACCAGTGAAATTACAATTCGCCCCTATGATATTATTCCCATAAAGCAAGCCAAGAAGACCGATGATGCGCCTGAAAAGCGTATTGAAATGCATCTTCATACAAAAATGAGCCAGATGGATAGCGTTGTTGATGCAAAACAGTTGGTAAAACTTATGCTTCAGTACGGTCACGATACTGTTGCAATTACCGACCACGGTGTTGTTCAGGCTTATACCGATATGGAAGCAGCAATGGGCAAATTAAAGGCCGATATTAAACTTATTCTTGGTATGGAAGGCTATCTTTTAAATGATGATCCCGTTGTTTCGGGTATTGACGGCGATAAAAAATTAAAAGATATCCGCTACTGTATATATTCATTGCGTGCAACCGGTTCAAGTGCGCTGACTGCAAAAATTTACGAACTCGGTGCCTGCATAATCGAAAACGGAATTTTACAGGAAAAGACTTTCCACGCCTATGTAAATCCTCACACTAATTTAAGTTCCGAAGAACTTTATGAAAATAATATTTCCCAGGAAGTTTTAAACTCCGCACCTGAAATAGATGCAGTTATAAAACGCTTTAAAGAATATTCACAAGATGCCGTTCTTGTTGGTCATAATGCAACCAACACCATAGCTTTCTTAAACACAGCCGCATCGGGTGCAAATATTGAAATCGACAATCCTTTTATTGATACTTTAAGAATTTCACGGGAAATAATTCCCAACATCAAAAGCGGTAAATTTAATAAGGTTTGCGATGCCCTTGAAATCAAGGCAGGCGATATTACCGACGCTTTAAAAGAAGCCGAAATAACAGGTGTTATTCTTAACAAACTCATTGATTTCCTTGAACAGAAAAAGATCTATGACGTTGACGGATTAAATAAAGAAATGAACACCGATAACGGTGAAAGTTATCATATTATTCTTTATGCAAAGAACAAGAAAGGTTTATTTAATCTTTATTCACTTGTAACGGAATCACACTTGCATCATTTAAGGCGTAAGCGTCCACAGATCCCCCGTTCATCGCTTATTAAACACAGAGAAGGATTAATTGTCGCTTCTGCTTGTGAAGCAGGTGAACTTTACCGTGCAATGCTCCGCGGTGCAACTGATGAAAAACTTGAAAAAATTGCAAATTTTTACGATTATCTTGAAGTTCAGCCTTTAGGTAATAACGACTTCCTTATTCGCGAAGGCGCGGTAAGGGATAAAGAACATCTTATTGAACTTAACAAGCGTATAATCGATCTTGGTGATAAATTGGGAAAACCTGTCCTCGCAACGGGTGACGTTCACTATTTATTGGAGCGCGATTCAATTTTCCGTTCGATTATTCAATGTGCGGAAGGTTATTCCGAAGCAGATATTCAGCCTCCCCTTTATTACAGAACTACTCAGGAGATGCTTGATGAATTTTACTATCTGCCCGAAGAAAAGCGTAAAGAAATAGTTATTACCAACCCACGCATGGTTGCTGATCAATGTGAGAAAATGGAGTCATTCCCCCGCGATCATTTATACACTCCCGAAATGGAAAATGCCGAAGAAGATCTAAGGGAGATGTGTGAGCGAAACGCACGCGCACTTTACGGCGATCCATTACCTGATATTGTTGCAAAGCGTCTTGAACGGGAACTTACTTCAATTATCAAAAACGGCTATGCAGTGTTGTATCTTATTGCCCATAAGGTTGTTAAAAAGTCCCTTTCTGATGGCTATCTTGTTGGTTCACGAGGCTCTGTTGGCTCTTCCTTTGCCGCAACAATGGCAGATATTACCGAAGTAAATCCGCTTCAGCCTCACTACGTTTGTCCCAACTGTAAGTACTCGGATTTTGACGTTGATATGTCAAAGTACGACTGCGGTATCGATATGCCGAAAAAGAACTGTCCCAAATGTGATACAGAAATGCTTCGCCTTGGATTTAATATTCCCTTTGAAGTTTTCATGGGATTCGACGGCGATAAAGTTCCCGATATTGACCTTAACTTCTCAGGTACCTATCAGCCGGTAGTTCATAAATACATAGAAGAACTTTTCGGTGAAAAATACGTTTTCCGTGCAGGCACGATCGGTGGTGTTGCCGACAAAACTGCTATTGGTTACGCAAAAAAATACTGCGAAGAATATGGTCTTGGCAGGCAGAGAATGGCAGAAATTCTTAGAATGTCACAAGGTTGTATTGACGTTAAGCGCACGACCGGTCAGCACGCAGGCGGTGTAGTTATCGTTCCAAAGGCTTATGATATAAATAACTTTACTCCCTTGCAATATCCTGCAAACGATCCTTCCCAGGGTATTATTACAACTCACTTTACCTTTAAATCCTTGCATGACACCCTTTTAAAGGCAGATATTCTGGGTCACGATGACCCCACCTTTATCAGAATGCTTGAAGATTTAACAGGAATCAACGCTAAAGAAGAAGTTCCCCTTGATGATCCCAAGGTTATGGAGTTATTCCTTTCAACTGCACCTTTAAGCGTAACTGAAGAAGATATTGGCTCACCTACAGGCACTTACGGCATACCTGAGTTTGGTACAAGTTTTACCAGAAAAATGCTTGAAGAAACAAAGCCCACAACTTTCTCCGACCTTGTTAAGATTTCAGGTCTTTCACACGGTACTGACGTTTGGACGGGCAACGCCCAGGAACTTATTGCCCAAGGAATTACCACCATTTCAGGATGTATCTGTACCCGTGAAGATATCATGAACACTTTGATCCAAAACGGTTGCGAATCATTCCTTTCCTTTGATACCATGGAAAAAGTTCGTAAAGGTAAAGGAATCCCCGAAAAATACGTTGAGCATATACGCGAACACGGTATACCCGAATGGTTTATTGAATCTTGTAACAAGATCCAGTACATGTTTCCTAAGGCTCACGCGGCGGCTTACGTTACAATGGCATTAAGAATTGCATGGTTTAAGGTTTATAAACCTCATCAGTATTATGCCACATATTTTACCGTTCGCGCCGATGATTTTGAAGTTGGTATTGCCAACATGACTGTTGATGAGATCCGCAAGGCACTTAAAGAACTTCACGATCAACCAAGCCTTACTGCCAAAGACAAAGGTAAAATAGTAATGCTTGAAATGGTTCTTGAAATGAAGATGCGCAAGATTGAATTCTCTACCATCGATATTTACAAATCAGAAGCAATGAACTTTACCGTTACGGAAGATAACTTTATCCGTCCTCCGCTGAACGCAGTTCCGGGCTTAGGTGAAACGGCTGCATATTCAATAGTTGATGCACGAAAAGAAGAGCCTTTTAAATCACAAGACGATCTTCTTCTTAGAACAAAACTTTCTTCAACGCTTATGCAATCCCTTGAAGCATGCGGTTGCCTGAAAGATCTTCCCAAAAGCCAACAGATAAGTTTATTTGA
>JAZULU010000186.1:0-2908 GCA_045603265.1 Clostridia bacterium | reverse complement strand
CGAGTTCTTTAAATGGCTTTCTCGGATTGCCCATTTTAAAGCCAAGACCATCAAGAACGGCTTTTGTGCCTTGCATAACACCAACTTTCAGGAGTTCCGCAATAATTATGTCGGCTTCTTCTTGAATCTTCATGGCTTCTTGTACGTTATTCTTATTAAACAGATCATATGTTTTTATAAACTTATCTGCCATAAAGTTATAGGTTGAACCGATTGCACCGTCGGCACCCATTGAAAGTCCCGCTAAAAAGGTTTCATCATAACCGTTGTAAAGAATTTTATGGGGGAAAGCAGTTTTGAACTGTCGTAAAGCAAAATAATCGCTTGATGTATGCTTAACGCCGATAAATCGTTCATCGGATAAAAACTCACTTAAATTTTCAACTGAAAAATTTACACCGGAAAATGCAGGGATATTATAAATAAGTATAGGTAAACCGACTCTGTCTGCGAGATCAAAATAATAACTTTTTATTTCTTCAAAAGTAAACTTGAAGTAGAAAGGCGCAACAGAAGAAATTGCATCATAACCAAGTTCTTTTGCATATAAACCAAGTTCGACAGCCTGATCGGTGGCAATACACCCGATCTGTGCAATCAATGTGCATTTATCTTTATATTCAGCACAAGTCTTTATAATTGCTTTTCGCTCTTCGAAAGTTAAAAGAAAGGCCTCAGCACTGCTTCCGTCAACGTAGAAACCGTTGACGCCTTTTTTTAGATTGAACTCAATAATTTTTCTTAATTGATCATGCTCAATATTGCCAAAATCATCAAAGGGCGTAAAAAGAGCAGGGAATATACCTTTGAATTTTTTCATATCTATCACCTCAAATATAATTTTATCAGCAATTTTGAAAAAATGCTTGCATATTTCTGTTAAATAATTTACTATATTTGCTGAGGTGAGTTTTATGCCGCTAATTGAAAATGTTGCAATAAGCCTTACGGGAATAGATTCAATGCATAATAAAAAGCATGTTCACTATAATGGAATTGAAATTATGTATATCATAAAAGGTAAAGGTACATTTTTAGTTGAAAATAAAGTTTTTGATATAAAGCCCAATATGCTTATCGTAATTGATTCAGATACGCTTCATTGCTCAAACCATTCAAAAGAATGTGAGTATTTGCGGGATAGAATTTTGTTTGATAAAGAACAGTTTTTGTCACTGCTTAATATTTGTGATGAAAGTATAGAAAATATCTTGCAGAAATGCTTTTTTACTGATGAAAATATTCATCATCTTTTTGAAAAGATTTTAAAATCGGATGATGGGATTGAAAAAACGCGTCTTTCTTTAAAAATACTGGAAAATTGCAGAAATGAAAAGAAAAGCGGATCATCGTTAATAGACATAATTCTTGCATTTATTGAAGATAATCTCGAAAACTGTTTAAACGCGCAAAATATTGCGGAGGAAGTACATATTTCCTCGTCCCATTTATATCACTTGTTTAAGGAAAAAACGGGTTTTGCTTTAATGGAATATATAAAATTACGTCGTATTGAAAAGGCTAAATCGTTATTAAGAAATAGTGATTTAACAATTTCTCAGATTTCCGTTAAATGCGGATATGATAATTTTTCACACTTTAGTCGCGTGTTTCATCTGCTTGAAGGCGTAAGCCCAAACAAATATCGTAAAAAAGCGAGGGAATAGAAATGAAAAGATGTGTAATAATCGGTGGCGCACCGATAACTGATTACCAGCGAATAAAAAAATATTTTAGGTCTGACGATTATTTTATCTTCTGCGATAGCGGACTGAAACATAAAGAAAAACTTAGTGTAGAAGCAAGTCTTATTATTGGAGATTTCGATTCTTATAAAAAACCCGAAACAGATATTGAAACAATAGTTCTTCCTTGTGAAAAGGACGATACGGACACGTTTTTTGCCGCAAAGGAAGGCTTAAAAAGAGAATTTAACGAATTTTTGATCATAGGTGCAATAGGCGGTAGATTAGATCATTCATCAGGCAACGTTTCGATTCTTTTATATTTATATAATCATAATAAAAAAGCAATGCTCATTGACGATTATTCCGTTATGAATATTGTGGGAAGTGACCCTGAATATATAGATAAAGAATTTTTGTATTTTTCTTTGCTTAACGTGTGCGGTAATGCAAAGGACGTAAATATTGAAAATGCAAAATATCCCTTAAAAAATGCAACGGTTAATTGTGAATATTCCTATTGTATAAGCAATGAACTTGTAAACGATGAGCCTGCAAAGGTATATATAAACGATGGTAAAATGCTTCTTGTGAAAATTGACAAAGAGTAATTTGTTTAGTATAATAGAACTATAAATCTTAAGGAGAAAAGAATATGTGCGAAAATACTATTAAATCAATTCTTGAAAACAAAATAGTTGTTATAGTACGCGGTGTTGAAAAGGAAAAACTCATTCCTTTAGCACAGGCTATGTATGATGGAGGCATCCGTCTTATTGAAATTACTTTCGATGCGACCAAAAAGGTTTCTGATGAAGAAACGGGCGCAATGATAGATATGCTTTCTCAGAAATTTGAAGGAAAAATGCTCGTTGGCGCAGGTACCGTTTTAACAAAAGAGCAGGTTGACATTACAAAGGCTAATGGCGGAAAGTTTATTATTTCGCCTGATGCAAACGTTGAAGTTATTAAATATACAAAGGAAAGAGGCCTTGTTTCTATGCCAGGTGCACTTACGCCTACAGAAATTCAGGCGGCACATTCAGCAGGGGCTGACTTTGTTAAACTTTTCCCTATAACCAATATGGGCGTTTCTTATGTTAAAGCGGTTTCGGCACCTTTAAAGCACATAAAACTCATTGCTGTTGGCGGTGTTGACGTAAACAATATGGCTGATTACCTTAAAGCAGGCGCAGTAGGCTTTGGTTTAGGTTCAAATATCG
>JAZULU010000185.1:0-11875 GCA_045603265.1 Clostridia bacterium | reverse complement strand
GATAATTTAATAAGAACAATAAACTTACAATCAGTTAATTAAATTCCAGTTCGTCCGCAAGCAAACAAAAATCAAAAGGACTATGACATTTCGTGCGTCATAGTCCTTTTAAAATAATTTGCACCAAAGCAAAAAACAAGGCAAAAGCAAAACCCCGAAAACCGTGATGGTTTCGGGGTTTTTGATGCTTTTGAAGATAAAACGATTATCTCTTTGAGAACTGAGGTGCACGACGTGCGGCCTTTAAGCCGTACTTCTTTCTTTCCTTCATTCTCGGATCACGAGTAAGGAATCCTGCCTTCTTAAGAGCAGGTCTAAGGCTCTCGTCTGCCTTTGTAAGTGCACGAGCAATACCATGACGGATTGCACCTGCCTGACCTGTGAAGCCACCGCCCTGTACATTTACAAGAACGTCAAACTTACCAAGTGTATCTGTTAAATCAAGGGGCTGACGAACGATTGTCTTAAGTGTATCAAGACCAAAGTACTCGTCAAGCTCACGCTTATTAACAATAATTGCACCCTTACCTGCAACAAGTCTTACTCTTGCTACAGCTTTTTTACGTCTGCCGGTGCCCCAGAACTGAACTTTAGCTGCCATAATACGAACTCCTCCCTATTACAGTGTATATACTTCAGGCTTCTGAGCGGCATGTGCGTGCTCAGCATCCTTATATACACGAAGTTTTGTAAGCATATTTCTGCCTAAGGAGTTCTTGGGCATCATACCCTTGACTGCTTCATAAACCATCATTTCAGGTTTCTTTTCAAGCATGTCACGAGCTGTAGTCTCTTTAAGACCACCTACATATCCGCTGTAACGATAATATTTCTTCTGTTCCAGCTTCTTTCCGGTAAGCACAACCTTGCCTGCGTTGATAACGATAACGTTGTCACCGCAATCTACATGAGGTGTAAAGGTAGGTTTGTGTTTGCCGCGCAGAATCATAGCTACCTGAGTAGCAAGTCTGCCGAGTGTCTGCCCATCAGCATCGATAACGTACCATTTACGTTCGATATCAGCGGGTTTTGCGACAAATGATTTCATAGCAATACCTCCAAAATTATATCTGCTTTATGCAAGCCTTATTATAATACTCTATTTCTCATTTTGTGTCAAGCACTTTTTTCTATTTTCCGCAATGATCAAAAATCGCGTTTACAAGTTCACAAACAAGACGAAGAATAAGTAAATAAACCACGGCTAAAGGTACACAGAAAAGAATTTGACCAAGACCAATCATGATCTCACCACCAGCAATATTTCCGATGCCTAAAATGAAACTTACCACAACATTAACCGCAATAACAATAGCCATTACATAATACACAACCGTAACAAGTTTTTTACCATAAGTATTTTCAAGAGTTAATAAAGATTTAAAATCAAAATTCATATAAAATCACTCACTTTCTGATAATATTATATCAAACTAATTAATTTTTAGCAAGTAATACAATAAACAACTGCGCCAATTCTTTTTGCCGCTTCTTTTAACGAAGAAATATAAGCAAATTCCTGAGGTGTATGAATAAAATCACCTGCAACACCTAAAGAATCAACTGTCGGAATTCCTGCAGTGGTAGTATCTGCCGCATCTGATCCACCCAGACTTCCGCGCTTTGATAATTCCGGCAAACCTACTTTCTTGTATATTTCATTCATTTTGTCGAAAAGCGCAAGGTTCTTTTCACATTTTTCCATAGCAGGACGAAGCCCAACACGCTTAACTGTTGCATACGTTCCGGGAACGGTGCATTTTTTTGCGATATCATAAGTTGCTTTTTCCGCAAACTCGAATTGTTCATTATTAACGAATCTATATTCAACAGTAAATGTACATTTATCAGGAACCGTATTTGCTTTTGTTCCGCCATTTATTAGTCCGCAATTTGAAGTTAATCCTTCACCATCTTTAAATTTTTCCAGTTCAACGATCTTATTTGCCGCTTCTAAAATTGCGTTGGCACCGCCTTCGGTTGTTCTTGATGCATGAATAGCTTTACCAAAGACTTCGATTTCATAACGTGAAATACCTTTACGCCATAAAACAGCAGTATTTCCTTTAACGCTTTCACAATTAAGAAAAGCTATGGCATCTTTTGATTTTTCAATAATAAAGTTAATAGTATCTTTATTGCTTAACATGCTGTTTACTTCTTCATCTGTCTGAAGAAGCAGTTTTATCGGTCTTTTATCAAATCCGATATTATGAAGCGCCACCATTGCTTCAAGTGCAGCAACTGTACCACCCTTACAATCCATTACCCCCGGACCGTACATTTTATCACCGTCAATCTTAACTGCAGGTGTCCCAAATGAGCCAATATCGTGAACAGTATCAAGGTGACCAGATAAACAAATTGGTTTTTCTGAGGAATCAGGGTTCATGGTTATGCACACCGGATTTCCTGAAAATTCATTTTCAAGTATTTCTACTTTCCATCCCATTTTATTGGCAACATCTATAAAATAACCGCAGGCTCTATCAACGCCTGCTTTATATTCTGTAGGACTCTCAGTATTGGAAACATCTATCCACAAATTTATATAATCATCATTTATTTGATCAATGGCTTCAAAAAGTTTTTCGCAGTTCATAAAAACCTCCATTAAGAAATAAAGCTTCCGCGAAAGCAGAAGCTTTATATTAAGTATAAAACAACGAATGAGTTTTGTCAATATTATAAAAATCTTTTTTGTCCCGTAAAGAAAAGTGCCAGTGTTCCGGGGCCCGAATGTGAACCGATAACTGCACCTATGTGACCGATAACAAAAGTACATTCGGGATATTTTTCAGCAATCATTTTTTTAAGCGTTTCAGCATCTTCAATACAATCTCCATGGCTTATGCAGATTTCTTGACCATTGATTTCAACGCCATATTTGTCCATATCATCAAGAAGTGTTTTAATCGCACGTTTTCTGCCTTTTACTTTAGCGTTTGCAACTAATTTTCCTTCACTATTGCATTGAAGAACCGGTTTTATATCAAGAATAGTTCCTACGATTGCCGTTGTTTTAGAAACACGACCGCCACGATGAAGATATTTAAGATCATCAACAGTAAACCAGTGCATAACATTATGCTTATTTTCTTCTGCCCATGCAACTATTTCGTCGAAACTTTTACCTTCATCACGAAGTTTTGCAATGCGTAATGTGAGCAATCCTTCTCCCAACGAAGCACCTAGAGAGTCAACCGAATGAATTTTTCTTTCAGGGAATTCTGCTTTAAGTTCTTCAACAGCATTAAGTGAGCCGTTATAGCTTCCACTCAATCCCGAAGAAAGACAAACATAAATAATGTCATCACCATTTTTAAGAATCGGTGTAAAAAATTCTTTGTAAAATTCAGTAGTAATCTGACTTGTACCGCACTTATCGCCTTGACGCATTCCATCATAAAATTCTTTGCAATCAAAAGATTCCGCAGTGTATATACGCTCATTATCATTAACTGTAAGTACCATGGGCATAACATCAATTTTGCGCGCGTTGGCAACATCAACAGGGATGTCAGCGCAAACATCACATATAATTCTTAACATAATATTCTCCATTCGACAATTTATTTTTGTTTTAGACAAACACATAAAGTGGTTTTCAATACTATGTTACATCATTTTATGATTTTTGTCAAGAAAAAATCAGCAACGGAGGGTAAAATCCATTGCTGATCATACGAATTATAAAATAATACTTTCTCCGGTCATTTCTTCAGGTTGTTCAAGACCTAAAACTTTAATCATCGAAGGTGCAATATCTGCAAGACGTCCGCCTTCGCGAAGTTTACAATCATAATTAACAACACAGAAAGGAACAGGATTTGTTGTGTGCGGTGTAAAGGGATTTCCATCTTCGCCAACCATACAGTCAGCATTACCGTGGTCAGCAGTAATAAATACCACACCACCCATTTGCTTTGTTGCCTCAACAACTTTTCCAACACATTCATCAACAGATTCAACAGCCTTAACTGCGGCATCAAACACGCCCGTATGACCTACCATATCACAGTTAGCAAAGTTAAGAATAACTGCATCATATTTACCTGACAAAATTTGTTCACAAACAGCATCACATACGGGATATGCACTCATTTCAGGCTGAAGATCAAAGGTAGGAACGTCCGGTGACTGAATAAGGATTCGGTCTTCTCCAGTAAAAGTCTTTTCTTCTCCACCATTAAAGAAGAAGGTAACATGTGCATACTTCTGTGTTTCAGCAATACGAAGCTGAGTCATATTCTTGCTTGCAAGATATTCACCCAAAGTCATACGAAGTTCTTCGGGAGGGTATGCAACGGTAACGTTAGGCATTGTTTCATCATACTGAGTCATACAAACGTATTTAACGGGGAAATATCCGTTTTTGCGTTCAAATCCGTCAAATGTTTCATCAACAAAAGTGCGTGTAAACTGTCTTGCTCGATCAGGACGGAAGTTAAAGGAAACAACGCTATCCCCTGCTTTTATCATACCGGTTTTATCAACCACTGTAGGAACGATAAATTCATCAGTAACGTTAGATGCATATGATTTTTCCATAGCATCAACTGCATCGGTATTTTGAATGCCCTCACCATAAACCATTGCGGCATATGCTTTTTCAACTCTATCCCAAGCAAAGTCACGGTCCATAGCGTAATATCTGCCCATAATTGTGGCAATTTTACCAACACCAAGTTCTGTCATTTTTGCCTGAAGATCTTTTATAAAGCCAACACCACTTGTTGTTGAAACATCTCTGCCATCCATAAGGCAATGAACGTAAACTTTGGAAAGACCGTTCTTTTTAGCCATCATAAGAAGTCCATAAAGATGATCTATATGGCTATGTACGCCACCATCTGATAAAAGACCGATAAGATGAAGAGCTGAATCATTTTTCTTGCAGTTTTCAATCGCATCATTAAGCACTTTAATATTAAAGAACGTACCGTCTTCAATATCTTTTGTGATCTTAACAAGCATCTGATAAACAACACGGCCTGCGCCAATGTTTGTATGACCAACTTCACTGTTACCCATCTGACCGTCAGGAAGACCTACATCAAGACCTGATGCGCCAATAGTAGTAAATGGATTCTCATTAAAAAGTTTTGTAAGATTAGGAGTTTTGGCAGTATAAATTGCATTACCTTCATTAACTTCGCTTATACCAAAACCGTCCATAATACATAATACAACGGGTTTTTTCATAAATTACCTCACAAAATTAAGGCTGCCATTAACTGGCAGCCAGAATATTAAGCCTCTTTTGAAGCAGCTTCAACGATCGCTGCAAAATCAGGAGCTTTAAGAGATGCACCGCCAATAAGACCACCGTCAATATTAGGCATAGCCATAAGTTCTGCGGCATTTTTTGCGTTCATTGATCCGCCATACTGAATGCGAATGTTTTCAGCAGTCTGTGCATCAAACATATCCTTAACAGTATTACGAATGAATGCAATAACTTCTTCAGCCTGCTCACTTGTAGCGGTAAGACCGGTACCGATTGCCCAAACGGGTTCGTAAGCAATAACGCTTGCAGCAACTTGCTCAGCACTCATAAGTTCAAGAGCCTTTACAGTCTGTGTCTTTACAACATCAAATGTTGTGCCATTCTGACGTTCTTCAAGAAGTTCGCCAACACAGATAATAGGTGTGATTCCTGCATTAATAGCAGCAAGTGAACGTTTTGCAACAACTTCATCAGTTTCACCAAAGTACTGACGACGCTCACTATGACCGATAACTGCATACTTAACATTAAGTTCATTAAGCATACCTGTTGAAATTTCACCTGTAAAAGCACCTTTTTCTTCAAAGTGTACGTTCTGTGCACCAAGACCGATATTTGCACCTGCAAGTGCTTTTGAAGCAGCATCAAGGCAAACAAATGTAGGACATACAACAACGTCACATTTTGCATCCTTCACTAAAGGCTTGATTGCTTCAATAAGTTCAACAGCCTGCGAAGGTGTATTATTCATTTTCCAGTTTCCTGCAATAATAGGTTTGCGCATTTTAAAAAATCTCCTTACTTATCGTTAAGTGCGGCTACGCCGGGAAGTTCAAGACCTTCAAGGAACTCAAGTGAAGCTCCGCCACCGGTTGAAATGTGGCTCATCTTATCAGCATAACCAAGTTGTTCAACTGCTGCAGCTGAATCGCCACCGCCAATGATAGTTGTACCTTCGCACTCAGCAAGAGCTGCTGCAACTGCCTTTGTACCACCTGCAAACTTTTCGATTTCGAAAACGCCCATAGGTCCGTTCCAGATAACTGTCTTTGCATTTTTAACTGCATCAGCAAAAAGTTCGCGTGTCTTATCGCCGATATCAAGACCTTCCCAATCAGCAGGGATCTGATCACGATCAACGTTCATAACGTTTGCATCTTCGCCAAACTTGTCAGCAACAAGTGTATCGATAGGAAGAAGAAGTTTTACACCCTTTGCTTCTGCCTTTTCAATAAGGCTCTTTGCAAGTTCAACTTTTTCTTCTTCAAGAAGGCTCTTACCGATTTCAAGACCCATAGCCTTGTAGAATGTATAAGCCATAGCACCGCCGATAATAAGAGTATCTACCTTCTCTAAAAGATTGTTGATAACGCCGATCTTGTCAGAAACTTTCTTACCGCCAAGAATAGCAACGAAAGGTCTTTCGGGGTTTTCAAGAGCCTTGCCCATAATGTCAAGTTCTTTACCGATAAGGAAACCTGCAACAGCGGGAAGATAATCAGCAACGCCTGCTGTTGAAGCATGTGCACGGTGTGCAGTACCGAAAGCATCGTTTACATAGATATCAGCATATGAAGCAAGTTTTTTGGAGAAATCAGCATTGTTCTTTTCTTCTTCAGCATGGAAACGAAGGTTTTCAAGAAGAACGATTTCACCAGCCTTAACGTTGGCAACTGCATTAGCAGCACTGTCGCCGATAACGTCTTCAGCAAAAGTTACGATGCCGGGGAAAATCTCCTGAAGTCTTTTTGCAACAGGAGCAAGAGAATATTTCATATTAAATTCTCCCTTGGGTCTGCCAAGGTGTGAGCAAAGAATAACTGCTGCACCATTCTCAAGCAAATACTTGATTGTAGGAAGTGCTGCGTTAATTCTTGTTTCATCAGTAATGTTTTTGTTTTCGTCAAGCGGAACGTTAAAGTCAACTCTTACGAGTACTTTTTTACCGTTGACATCAATGTCTCTAACAGTCTTTTTGTTCATGATTTTACCCTCCACAAAAAAATTATATAATTTGACGCAAAAAATTGCGTTTTTTTACATATATATAATACAATATTTACCATTAATTGTCAAAGACTTTATCTATCGGAAATATCGGAAAGAACAAGCCCCTTATTATTTTCTTCAGCCCAGCGCATCGACCAATCATTTTCAAAAAGAACAACAGGTCTGTCTTTAAGATCGGCAGCAATTTTCGTTGAACTTGAAAGTTTAAGTTTATCTGTTTCACAGTCTTCGGGAAGCCAACGAATAAACCTAAATGCAAGTTGATTTGAAATAATCTCAACATTATACTCTGTGCGCAAACGGTGTTCAAGTACTTCAAACTGCAACACGCCTACTACACCAACGATGATTTCTTCAGCAGCATAAGTAATATCCTTGAAAACCTGAATTGCACCTTCCTGAGCAAGTTGAGTAATGCCCTTTAAAAATTGCTTGCGCTTCATTGTATCAACCGGTCTGATTCTTGCAAAATGTTCAGGCGCAAACACAGGAATACCTGCAAATTGAATTTTCTTTCCCGTATAAACTGTATCACCGAGAGCAAAAACGCCGGGATCAAATAAACCGATTATATCACCTGCATAGGCTTCTTCAACAGTTTCTCTTTCCTGAGCAAGGAACTGTTGAGGCTGGGCAAGTTTCAGATCTTTACCCGTTCTTGCAAGATTAACCGTCATACCTTTTTCAAACTTGCCTGAGCAGATTCGCATAAAAGCAACTCTATCTCTGTGAGCAGGATTCATGTTTGCCTGAATTTTAAATATAAAGCCTGAAAAATCATTACTTTCAGGGTCAACAACACCGGTATCTGCTTCGCGCGCAGTAGGCGGAGTTGTAATTGAAAGGAATTTTTCAAGAAACGGCTGAACACCGAAGTTGTTCATCGCACTACCGAAGAACATGGGTGTAAGATTACCCGAAAGAACTCTGTCAAGATCAAATTCATCGCCTGCAACATCAAGAAGTTCAATTTCATCAATGAGTTTTTTGTGATGATATTCACCCAAAAGTTCTGCAAACTGAGGATCATTACAATCTCCGGTAACAGATTCTACCTTATTCATACCGTGATTACCCCCCGAAAACAGTTCAATCTGTCCGCTTTCGCGATGATATACTCCCTTAAAATCGCCATCAGTACCGATAGGCCAGTTCATGGGACAAGCACGGATACCAAGTACAGTTTCAAGTTCATCCATAAGATCAAATGGATTTTTACCTGCACGGTCAAGTTTATTTACAAAAGTGAATATAGGAATATTTCTTTTACGGCATACCTGGAAAAGTTTTATAGTCTGTACTTCAACACCTTTTGCGGCATCGATAAGCATGACAGCACTATCTGCAGCAACAAGTGTACGATAGGTATCTTCCGAGAAATCCTGGTGTCCGGGAGTATCAAGAATGTTTATTCTATAACCGTTATAATCAAAAAGCATTACTGAACTTGTTACAGAAATACCACGTTGTTTTTCAATTTCCATCCAGTCAGAAACAGCGTGTCTTTCAGTTTTTCTTGCCTTTACAGAACCTGCTTCATGAATTGCTCCCCCGTAAAGCAAAAGTTTTTCGGTCAACGTTGTCTTACCTGCGTCAGGGTGAGATATAATTGCAAAAGTTCTTCTGCGTTTTACTTCCTGTTGCATGCTCACACAAAATCCTCACTTTAACTTATTTTTCCGAATGTAAATTGTATAACAAAAATAAAAAAATGTCAATCAAATAAGGCATTTATATTATTATACAATAAAACAATTTTAAAACAAAAAAAGGACTGCTTGAGGCAGTCCTAAAAACTTACTTTTCGATAATAAGCACAACGGCATCGTTCTGTTTAAATTTCACTTTACTATCATACTCACCATAAATAACGTTTTTTACTTTCCATTCATCAGAAATACTGATTTCCGCTTCTTGTTCATCGGAACAGTAATTTATAGCAACAAGTACTCTTTCGTTATCTGATAAAATGTGTTCGGTTAATCCAATCTGTGAATTATTACATGACGCAACTTTTCCGCTATTGATTCTATCTTTCAAATATTTGTAAACCAAATACTCGTTTGTTAAGCAAACGCCTGCTTGTGCCATCGCTTTATTTTCAAAGGGTGCAAGGTACGAATAAACTCTTCCCTTTCCTAACTTATGACAGACAAATATCGGGTTTCCGTGAGCATTTTTTGCAATAACTTCGCCATCAATATTATCGCATATATACTCATAAGTCGCATACGAGTTAAGTTTTTTTCCTGATATTTCAACGGTTTGATCATCATTGTACGCCTTTCTTTGATAAACATCAATTCCGGTAATTTCAGTGAACCATCTCAAATAGCAGTTTTCCATTGAAATAAATAAATCGGCACCATTCTTTACTTTTTCGATAAGTTCAACGAATCTGTCCTTATTTACATACTGTGCAGAAGAAACGCAAGGAAGAATATAAAGCGGTGCATCATCTACCCGCTGATCAGCATAAGCAAATTTTATATCAAGACCTGCTTGCTTGCCAAAAGTATCAATCATAGCAACGAAATTTCTTTCGCTCGAACCGGTGCCATGAGGAATGATACAAACTGTGTCCCTAATACGTTCAGGTAATGCTTTAAAAGGCAGTTTTCTTAAGAAATTATAAAACTTTTTACATTCCTCTGCGCATGGTTTAGCGCGGTAATCGTGTGTAAATAAGCCATAATCACTTCCGCGGCCATTCCATCTATACGGATTATGTCCAAGTATGCCCTGATCAAAAGCACACCACCACAACATTCCATAACAATTATTTGCCCAAGAATCAAACAAAATTGACCGAACAAAATCCGCTTCGGAACGTTCATTAAGCGTAGAATAACCAATAGCGCCGACTTCTTCAAGAAGACAAGGTTTGCGCGCTATATCACCAAGAGCAACCGTTGTACTTGCAACATAACGAATTGTTTTTAAATCATTTATTCCTTCATTTTGCGCGTAGGAAAAGCAAGCATAGGGGTGCGATGTCATTATATCCATAATCTCACCCATTTCCATAGTGTTCCATACACCGCCACTATCACTATGGCTCCAATCAAGTCCTGATACAACGGGACGTTTATGGTCAATAGCTTTTATTGTGTTTGTTATAAGCGATGCCCATGCGTAAGAAGCATCACTATCCCCTGCTTTATCAAGCCAGCAAACTTCATTACCAAGATCCCATGCAGAAATAACATCGCACTCAATATATCTTTCAACAAAATACCTAACATAACGAACTGTCCATTTTTGAGCAAATGGATCAGTAAAAATATTTCTTTCGTTTAATGCCGGCGGAACAAATCGACGATCACTCATAAAGCCGGTAAGCAATCCGACAATAAATTTTATATCGTATTTTTTTGCAAGCAAGCAAAATTCATCAAAATGTTCAAACATTTCAACGGAAATGCCCGCAATACCCTCTTTTGAATCATCAAGTGCTTTCTCACCTAACATAATTTCTCTTGGTTGATTATCATAACTTTTTCCGTGGATATAATGCGCTGTTATGGGCTGAAAATCACTCCATATGGGAAAGACTCTTAAAACTTCAATTCCGTATTCCTTTAAAATTTTAAAATCTTTTTCAACAACACGCGGATCCCAAAGTTCCCACATACGTGTCCCTGCATGAGATGCAAAATAGTTAGCTCCTATAATAAAATTATCATAATCATCAAGCAAAAATTCTTTATTCATTTAATCCTCCTATGGTTTTAGTATGCAAATTGAAATTTCTTTTTCAGAAAAGATATCAATTTTCGTATTTGCTTCAACTAAAAATTTATTACCTTTCGTAACATTAAAAGTATTTTTATTATCTTTCAGAACACCTTCGCCGTCAAAAACCACAAGAATAGAATAGTTTTTTTGAGCGTTTAATTCAAACTTATCCTTAGCATATATAACGTCAAGACCAAATTTATCGGTAATGCTTTTATCTATTATCGGAATTATTTCATTAAATACTTTATGATGATTTATAAAACACTTTTCTTTAATTTTCCCTTGAGATTCACCAACATATTCAAAACAATCAAACATTTTTTCATATCCTAATCCGCCGTGAATTTTTCGCTCATCAAGAACTATTCCCGAAAGTGTTGTTTTTTCAGAAATCACCATAAGATCAGACGCTTGTTGTAATTCAATAATAAAACAGCCTTCGCCTATAGCATGAGGCATACCTCCGGCAACAAAAATACAATCCCCCGGTGAAACGTTTATTTTATGTAACATTGAAAGCATCAGACCAATATCCTGTCTGTCAAAAGCATCTTTCCACTTTTCTTTTGTTATGTCCTCCTTGAAGCCTATATAAACACTTGCATCTTCTTTTGCATCTACAATAAACCAACATTCCGTTTTACCGCAAGAAGAATTAAAAAATTTGTTTGCAAATTCATCGGTAGGATGAACTTGTATCACCAGTCTTTCCCCTGCATCTAACAATTTTGCAAGAATAGAAATGTCCTTTTTTTCTCCAAGTATATGTTGATTATTTATTATATAATCTTTTAAAAATTCACCATTTTCCAACTTACTTAATCCTTCATTTTCTACTTTTTCAAAATTAGGATTAAACGCCTCAACAACACTGCATATCCAGTCTTCAGGATA
>JAZULU010000184.1:0-7605 GCA_045603265.1 Clostridia bacterium | reverse complement strand
TGAACAGTCCCTTGAGACTATGCAGACAGAATTAGAAGAACTTGAATATTATCAGGTTAAAGTTTGCGATAAGAACGGCGAAGTTCTTGCAACAATCACAGCAGGCGATAAGTAATTTAAAAAAGTAAAAAACCCTTCTTTTGAAGGGTTTTTTTATATTTCGCGTCTGCCGTCAAGGGCTTTTGCTAAAGTTACTTCGTCGATATATTCAAGATCGCCGCCAATGGGGATACCGTGGGCGATTCTTGTGGTTTTTATACCGAAAGGCTTTAAAAGTCTTGCAATATAAACGGCGGTAGCATCACCCTCAACGTCGGGGTTGGTGGCGATAATAATTTCATTTACGCCGTCAAGACGACTTAAAAGTTCCTTTATGCGGATATCGTCCGGACCAACGCCGTCCATAGGGGAAATAGTTCCGTGCAGAACGTGATACACACCCTTAAAGGAGCCTGTTTTTTCCATTGCAATAACGTCGCGAGGATCTTTGACTACACAAATAGTTGAATGATCGCGACGGGTATCTGCACAAACATCGCAACGCTCGCCCTCACAGAAATTACCGCAATCTTCGCAATACTTTATTTTTTCCTTAATATTGCCCAGTGCATCTATAAGTTCTTTTACATCCTCATCAGGTGCGCTTATAATGTGATAGGCTAAACGAAGCGCAGTTTTTCCGCCGATGCCGGGAAGTTTTGAAAAAGCATTTACAAGCTTTGCTAAAGGCTCAATATAAACACTCACTTAAAACAGACCTCCGCCTACGCCACCGGTAATTTTGCTCATTTTTTGATTTTTGAGTTCTTCAGCTTGTCTTAAAGCCTCTTTAACTGCGGCACAAACGGTATCTTCAAGCATTTCAACGTCGTCGGGATCAACGATTTCGGGATTGATCTTAATTGATTTAAGTTCACCTTTTCCCGTAACCTTACAAACTACCATGCCGCCACCTGAAGAAACCTCAAGTTCAGATTCTTCAAGTTCCTGCTGAGCCTTTTCCATATCTGCCTGCATTTTTTGTGCCTGACGAAGAAGTTGCTGCATATTTGCACCGCCACCGAAACCTCCGCCGGGGAATCCACCTCTACCCATAATTTAAAATCCTCCTTAAATTTTATGAAAACAGATCAAGTGCGGCATTCATCAGGTCGTTACCGCCATTCTGTTCGCTTTTTGGTTTTGAACCGATAACCGTCACAACTTTAAGATCTTGTCCCGTAACGGCTTTTACCGCAGACGTTATCAGTTCTATATTTTTTGTAACAAGTGCTTCTTTGTTTTTTGCGCTTTCGGGAATATATACGTTAAACTTGTCGCCTTCAACACACCCGTCAAAAGCGCGGATCATCATATAAAGGGGAAGATCAGACTGCTTTACACGGTTTACAATGGCCGTCCAATGTGGTGCACCTGAACTCTGCCTGGGAGCAGGTGCGGAAACAGGCTTTGGAACTTCCTTTTTTGCTTCGGGTGCTTTTTTCGGCTCTTCCCAGGGAAGATCGGGAATATCCTGAACAGAAACTTTTTCTGCAACCGTTTTAATGGGCGCAGATACCGAAACACCGTTTTTGATTTTTTCTTCTAAAGAAGAAATCCTGTCCAGAATGGAAGAAAGATCGCTTTCGACCTGAGGCGTGCATATGCGCACAACAGCCGTTTCAAGTTGAATTTCGGGGCGCGAATGAAGTTTGATCTCGCTTTCAAGTTGCGAAAGAATCTCGATACTTCTTAAAATTCTTTCGCCGTTGGCTTTTTGTGCCTGATCTTTTAATTTATCCTGCATTTCTAAAGGAAGTGCAGTAATTTCTTCGCTTTTGGGTGCATATATACAAAGCATGATATCGCGCATATGCTCCATAAGTTCCAATGCAAAGACGCCTATATCCTTGCCTTCGTTTTCAAGTTCACGGCACTTTTCAAGGGCGAGGGCCGAATCAGAAGAAATAAGTGCATCTGCAAAAGAGAACACAAAACTTCTGTCAGAAATGCCTAAAACGTTCATTGCATCTTGAAGTGTTACTTTGTTTCCGCAATAGGAAAGGCAAACGTCGGCTAAAGAGAGCGCATCACGCATGCCGCCCGAAGCACTTTTTGCAATTAAGTCGATGGCGGAATCTTCAAATTCTGCGTTACTTTCGCTTAAAACATATTTTAATCTGTCAAAAATAACTTCCGAAGAAATAAGCCTGAAATCAAAACGTTGGCAACGGCTTAAAATGGTTGCAGGAAGTTTATGGATTTCCGTTGTTGCAAGAATAAATACTACATGTGCAGGCGGTTCTTCAAGAGTTTTCAAAAGCGCATTAAATGCACCGCCGGAAAGCATGTGTACCTCGTCAATAATATAAACCTTGTATTTTGCGTGCGCAGGCGTGAATACAACTTTATCGCGGATATCACGAATATTATCAACACCGTTATTTGATGCGGCGTCAATTTCAATAATATCCATATTATCGTCAGCCATAAACGCCTGGCAGGCATCGCATTTTCCGCAAGGATCGCCGTTTTCGGGATTTGCACAGTTAATGGCTCGAGCAAAGAGTTTTGCCGTACTGGTTTTTCCCGTACCCCTTGGCCCTGCAAAAAGATATGCGTGGGCAATTCTTCCCGAATCAAGCTGATTGGAAAGAGTGCGGATTATATGTTCTTGCCCAACAAGTTCATTAAATTTCTGCGGGCGGAATTTTCTGTAAAGTGCAACGTATGCCATAAAAACACCAACTATAAATTTAATGTATATATTATATGATAAATCTTAACATTTATCAAGGGGAATTTTTTTAACCCCAACATATAGTGGTTCGTGGAAATTTTTTGCATAATTTCCAAAAAATAATTAAAAAAAGATGAAAAAAGTTTTGACAAATGACTATTTGATGGTGTATTATAATACTGTATAAAAATATCGTGGCGAACTAACGCCACTTAAAAGAAAGGAACGAACAGTATGAAGAAACTCTTAAGTGTTGTTCTTGCATTGGCTATCATAGCATCTTGCTTTACTATGATCACCATTTTTGCAGGGGAAACAACTAAGACGGTTGTTAACGGCGATGCCGAAAGCACAGGCGGCTGGATGAACAGTCACATTGGCAGCGGAACAACCACAATCATCGAAGAGCCCGGCAACGAAACAAACCACGTTGCTATGGCTACCATTGGCGGTATATATGAAACCATCGGTTATGATTTCTCACCCGCTATCATTCAGGACGCTGCTAAAAATCTTGCAGGCGGCGGCGCAGGCATTTATAACGTATCTTTCCGTTATAAGGCAGCAGAAGCAGGTAAAACAGGTAACTTTATCGTAAACCTTGCTTCGGCTTGGCACGGCCAGAAATCAAACGTAACAGGGTTGCTTGGCACTGACGCTCATGCAGAAAATACATATTTCGGTATGCAGCCTCAAAACATTTCAATGACTGATCAGTGGCAGACCTATGAAGGTACTGTTACGGTAAGTGAAGCATATCTTGCAATGCTTAAGGCTTGCGAAGCTGCAGGTAAAGCAAATGCACAGACTCTTACCATCCGTCTTGACGGTGCAACCGGTGCTTTTGCAGGCGGCACTTTCAATTATTATCTTGATGATATAAAAATTGAAAAGCAGGCTGAGCCTAAGGGAATTAAGGTAGAAGTTACCGAAGATTTCGTAGGCGACGGTGCTTATACTTACGTTCGTACAGAATCAACAGGCCTTACAAAGGAAATGGCTGTTGACGGCAAAATTGTAAAGAACTTCGTGATCCACAATATTTCTGATGTTGCTATCAAGATCGAAGCAATGTATCAGAACGGCTGGTCAAACGTTACAGGAGTTTCAAGCGTTGTTCATAATGATGAAATTCCTGCAGGCGGAAAGAAGACCTTTACTCTCACTGTTCCTTGCAATGCAAGCGGTATGGTTACCGATACAATTGCATTAAGCGCGCTTACTCTTCGCTTTAACGTTAGGGCAGCATCAGGCTCTCTTAAGGCAGGAAACGCTGTTGTTATTTCAGCAGAAGGCAATAAGGAAATTACAACTATCGGTGCAGCTAACAGACAGGGCGGTACAGCAGGTAAAGCTAAGGCTTCAGCTGTAATGACTCTTCCCAACACCGTTGTTGGTTATGCTATCGAAAAGACCACCACCGATACAACGTATAAATATGGCACAACCGGTACAAACGGCGGTATCTATACAACTGCTGATATTAAGGGCGGCAAGCTTGAAAAGACCTATACCATTTATAACACAAACGATTATGAAGTAAATGTAGGTTTTGCACTTCAGGCAACAGTTGCTAAGAAGGACGGTTCAGGCTATGTTTGGGCAGGAAGAACTGCTAACGTTGACATTCCTGCAAAATCAAGTGTAGAAGTTACTACTTATCTTGCAGAAGGCACTACAGCAGGCAAGGTTATTATTCCTCAGAATTCTGATGTAAATGAGCAGGAAGTTGACGTAACAAAGGTATTTATCCGTCTTGATATTAAGAAGGGTAATACTATTGAGCAGGGTACAAAAGTTATCTTTGAAGCAAAAGAGAACGATCCTATCTCCAAATTTGCAGGCACAGGCTTTACTACAACTGCAGTAACCGAACTTCCCGCAAAAACAACTCCCACACCTACTGCAACGGCTACACCTACACCCACACCCGTTCCCGTAGTTAAGGGTCTTAAGATCGTTGGTACCACAAAGCTTCTTGCTTCCAGCGGTACTGCAGCAAAATATCCCACAACAGCATTTGCTTTCACTGCAGAAGATATCCTTTGGGATGATGCTTCAACAGGTGATGGCACCACATATACAAAGAAATCCGGTACTATTACAAAAGTATATAATGTATATAACGATGGCACAGTTCCTTTTAAAGCAGGCGTAACCGTTTATGGCGGTAACCGTCTTGCAAACGGCACAAGCGCTGTTGTAGGTTGGGATCTTCCCACCGGCACAAAAGGTCACGTTGATCATAACACCGAAGCACAAGCTGCACAGTCAGTAAGAACACAGAATATCGTTATTCCCGTATATCAGCTTCAGGATGGCACCATTGTTGTTAAAGATACAAAATCAGCAATGGAAATTGGCGGAACTAACGTTACAGGCTATGCTCCTCTTAACACACTCCGTCTTCGTGTTGACTTCTGGGATTTCGAAGTTGGCGCATCAATGGTAATTGCTCCTCAGGTAGCAGATGAAGACGATATCATCTATACACTTGCAGATACAAGCTCATATGCAACAAAGACTCTTGTTTATGAACTTCCCAACATTGCAGTAGCAACACCTACCGCAACTGCAACCGAAACTCCAACACCTACTCCCACAATAATTAAGGAAGTTGTAAACGGTGATGCTGAAATCGGTAACACCGCATGGGGCGCAATCCTTGGCGGAACAACCACAATCGTTACTGATCCTACAGATGCAACAAATAAGGTTGCAAAGCACGTTCCCTCAGGTCAGTATCATACTGTATCCTTCGATCTTGGTCCTGCAATCCTTCAGGATGCTGCTAACGGCTATCAGGGCGGCGGCGCAGGTACCTATAAGATTACTTTCCGCGCTAAAGCAGAAGCAGGCAAGGGCGGTAAGTTCGGTGGCTTTGTAAACTCACAGTGGCATCAGAGTAAGGATGCAACTATAGGTGATTACACACTTACAGCTAACACTTACCTTAATACTGCTAACGGTTTTGATATGACTGATGCATGGGGAACTTACACAATGTCAGTTAACATTACCGAAGCATGGCTTAACAACCTTTATGCAGCAGCAGCTGAGGCTGATGCTACAACAAGAGCAAAGATCTACAACCTTACACTTCGTCTTGACGGTTCAAACAAGGCATTTAAACTTGATGGTGCAAACAACTACTTCACATATTATGTTGATGACGTTGTAATTACAAAGGAAGCTTCCGCAACACCTACAGCAACTGCAACAGCAACTGCAACCGCAACTGCAACAGCAACTGCAACAGCAACTGCTCCTGCAACAGATTACGTAGGTATGAAGTTTGAGGTTACCCAGGCTGTTACCGGTGGTTACATTTACTTCAGAAATGCAACTGCAGGCATCACTGCAAGCGAGATCGTTGACGGCAAGCTTACAAAGACTTATGAGGTTTATAACCCCAGCGATATTAACGTTCCCGTTACTATTTATTATCAGAACGGCTGGACATCAATTGCAAACACCGTTCAGGGAAAAGCAACTGTACTTCCCAAGTCAAAGGCTATTATCACAACAGTTGTTCCCGTAGCAGATTCAGTTGATCCTGCAGCTCTTTCATTAAGAATTGATATAGGTCAAGGCGGAATAGAGTTGCCCGTTGGCACAAGCGTTATTATTGCAGGTGAACCCGGCGATGAAATCTTTGGCGTTACTAAGAACGGTAATCCAAGTGGCGGCACAGGTAAGGGCACAGCATCAGGCGTAACAGAACTTCCTGCTTACACCGTTCCCACACCCACTCCCGTTGCACAGAAAGTTGTTTCAAACGGCGATGCTGAAAACGGCAACAAGAACTGGGGCGCATATATGGGTGGTACAACAGAAGTTATCGTTGATCCCGATAATGCTGAAAACCATATTGTTAAGTATACTCCCGCAGGCGTGTACGGCACAGTAAACTTTGACCTTGGTCCTGCTATTATTAACGATCCTGCAAACGGATACAACGGTGCAGGCGAAGCCAAGTATAAGCTTACATTCCGCGTAAAGGCAGAAGCAGGCAAGGGCGGCAAGTTTAACTTGTACATTAACTCTGCAAACCATCAGAATGCTAATAGCGGACTTGGTCTGGTTGAAACATATTTTGGTGCAGGCACCGTAAATATGACAGATCAATGGCAGAATCTTGAGTATACATTTACTCCTGATAAGGCATATCTTGATGCATTTAAGTATTATAACGACAACGGCAAGGCAAATTCATATATCCTTAACCTTCGTTTAGACGGTTCAGGCAACAATGGCGCATACGTTTTTAAGAACGAAACTACAGGTAAGAACGAGTATAACGGCGGATTCACATATTATATTGATGATGTTAAGATCGAAGTTCTTCCTCCCGATCCCGATCCCGTTGGTATGGAATTCAAATCAACTGAAATTCTCGCCGGCGATCATTATGTAACAACCAAAACAGGTGTATTTGCTGATGAACCCGGCTTCACCGGCAAAAAGACACTTTCGTACACAATTTATAACACAAGCAACAGAAACCTTACTGTGTTCTTTGGTTATAATGTAACACATACAATGGCTAACGGTAGCGCAACTTGGGCTACAGCAGGCGAAGGTCAGTCAATGACTATTCTTCCTGAAAGAAAGGTTACTCTTACCGCTGAACTTGACGTTAATAACGGTCTTGTGAAAGTTACAAACGGCGGTGCAACCGCACAGTATACACTTGATAAGTTCTTCTTACGCTTCAACTTCAAGTTTGAAGGTGCTGAAGAAGCAGGCAACACAGTTATCGTTGCAGGCAATGGTTTAGAGGATATTGTCTATACCGTTAAGAACGGATACAAGTTATCTGCTCAGAAGATCGCTGTTCTTCCCGATTATGTTGAGGCTTCAAAGGCTGATACCGCTCCTAAGAA
>JAZULU010000183.1:0-4626 GCA_045603265.1 Clostridia bacterium | reverse complement strand
TGCTTCAATTCTTGCCGTAATTTCTAATAGAAGTTACGTTGAAAAAGAAAAGAAAACCTTTAAACCTACACAGTTAGGTTTTGCGGTTTGCGACTTGCTAAATGAATATTTTGACCGAATTTTTGAGGCAAAGTTTACAGCAGGTCTTGAGAAAAAACTTGATAAAATCGGCGCAGGCGAACTCGATTGGATTAAAACAATTGCTGATTTTTACGGTGATTTTGATTCTCATTTAAAAAAGGCAGAACAGTCACTTGATGGCAAGCGTGTAAAAGTTCCTGCTGTCGAAACCGATATCGTATGTGAAAAATGCGGTAGAAAAATGGTTGAGAAAAACGGTCGCTTTGGTAAATTCCTTGCTTGCCCCGGATATCCTGAATGCAAAAACACCAAACCAATGCCTGAAGATGAAGTTAAGCAACCTTGTCCTAAATGCGGCGCTAAATTGCTTAAAAAGGTTTCAAAAAAGGGTAAAAAGTTTTACGGATGTTCAAATTATCCTACCTGTGATTTTGCGTCACCCGGCGCGCCTACAGGTGAAATATGTTCCGAATGCGGCGGATTTATAATTTATGGTCTTAGAAACCGTAAATATTGTATGAATTCCGAGTGTCCGTCAAGACAAAACACCAAAACTAAAAAGGGAAAATAAAATGAATAAAATTACCGTAATAGGCGCAGGACTTGCAGGTTGCGAAGCGGCATATCAACTTTTAAAACGAGGCATGGAAGTTGATTTGTATGAAATGCGTCCTAAAAAAATGACTCCTGCGCATCATACCGGTGGTTTTGCGGAACTTGTTTGCTCGAATTCTTTGCGTTCTGACAGAATAGAAAATGCGGCAGGTCTTCTTAAAGCAGAGTTAAGGGAGTTAGATTCTCTTATAATGCGCGCCGCTGATGAAAGTGCAGTTCCTGCAGGTGGTGCTCTTGCTGTCGACAGAGAAAATTTTTCACAGACAATTAAAAACATTCTTTTTAGTTTTGAAAAGTTTAATTTTATAAACGAAGAAGTTACTGATATAACTTTTGAAACACCTCTGATTATTGCGGCAGGACCGCTTTGCAGTGATGAACTTTCAAAAAATATTCAAAAAATTACTGGTGCGGAATATTGTCATTTTTATGATGCAGCGGCACCGATTATTACAAAAGATTCCATAAATATGGATGTTGCATTTTGTGCAAGCCGTTATGATAAAGGGGATAGTGATTATATTAATTGTCCCTTGACACAAGATGAGTATGAGCATTTTGTAAATGAACTTGTTAGTGCGGAGGTTGCGCACGTTCATGGCTTTGAAGGTCAGGTTTTTGAAGGCTGTATGCCTATCGAAGTAATGGCTTCAAGAGGAATTCAGACATTAGCATTTGGTCCATGTAAACCGGTTGGTATTGTTGATCCCAAGACAGGTAAAGAGCCGTATGCTTGTGTACAGTTAAGGCGTGATGATGCACTTGATTCTCTTTACAATATTGTAGGTTTTCAAACACACTTGAAGTTTGGAGAACAAAAAAGAGTTTTTTCGCTTATTCCTGGGCTTGAAAATTGCGAAATAGTCAGATATGGTGTAATGCATAGAAATACTTTTATTTGTTCACCCAAGTTACTTGATAATACTTATGCTTTAAAAAACAATAACAAAATTGCTTTTGCCGGTCAAATAACAGGTGTAGAAGGATATATTGAATCTACTGCATCGGGATTTCTGGCGGCAATTTCCATGTATCAAAGATTAAATAATTTAGCAATAACTGATTTTACAAACGAAACGGCTATTGGTGCTTTAGGATACTATATTTCTTCAGGCAGTGGAAGAAATTTTCAGCCAATGAACGTAAATTTTGGTATAATAGCACCGCCTGAAACAAAAATTAAAGGCGGTAAACAAGCCAGATATGCCTACGTTGCAAGCCGTGCTCTTGATAAAATCAAGGAAATAAAGGAGAATATCTGATATGGAATTCAGAGGAACTACTATTGTATGTGTACGAAAAAACGGTAAATGTGCTCTGGCGGGCGATGGTCAGGTTACAATGGGTGAATCTATTGTAATGAAGGCAACTGCAGTTAAAGTACGCAAACTTTTTAATGATACGGTATCTGTTGGTTTTGCAGGATCGGTTTCCGATGCATTTACTCTTTGCGATTTGTTTGAAGCAAAATTGCAGGAACATTCAGGAAATTTATATCGTGCAAGCGTTGAACTTGTTAAAATGTGGCGCAGAGATCGTTCATTAAGTAAACTTGAAGCAATGCTTATTGCCGCAGATAAAAATACAACTCTCGTTTTGTCAGGCACCGGTGAAATCATTGAGCCTGATGACGGAATAGTTGCAATCGGCAGTGGCGGAAATTATGCACTTGCAGCAGCGCGTGCTTTAAGTGAAAATACAGATCTCGAACCTAAAGATATTGCATATAAAGCATTAAAAATTGCTGGTGATATATGCGTATATACAAACGATCACATTACGTTGTTGGAGGTGTAAAAATGCAATATTCACCAAATGAAGTAGTAGATGAATTATCAAGATTTATAATAGGTCAGAATGAAGCAAAACGTGCAGTTGCAGTTGCTTTACGCAACCGTTATCGTCGTAGCAAACTTTCAAAAGAACTGCAAGATGAAATTACACCCAAAAATATAATTATGTCAGGTCCTACCGGCGTTGGTAAAACAGAAATAGCACGACGAATTGCTAAAATTGTTGGCGCACCTTTTGTAAAAGTTGAGGCAACAAAATTTACTGAAGTCGGATATGTGGGTAGAGATGTTGATTCGATGATTCGCGATCTTGCAGAGGCATCAATTCGTCTTATTAAAGAAGAAAAAACAACGCAACTTCATGATAAACTTGAAAATCTTACAACAAATAAACTTATAGATATTCTTTTGCCTATGCGCAAAAAGAAAGATGCTGAGGCTGATGACGTTTCTGTTCGCCGTGATGCAATTAAAGCAGACCTCGAGTGCGGAAAAATTGAGGAACTTACGGTTGAAATTGAAGTTGAAGATAAGCCAACGGGTATGAATGTTGAAATGCCGGGTCAGCCTGAAATTGTAATTGGTGATATTTTTGGCAGTATGATGCCTAAAAAAACAAAGAAACGCAAAATGCCAATTAAAGAAGCAAGAAAAGTCATTGCTCAGCAAGAATTGAATAGGCTTCTTGATATGGATGCTGTTACGCAGGAAGCACTTGAGCGTGCAGAACAAAGCGGAATAATATTTATTGATGAAATTGATAAGATTGCATCCGGCTCTACGGCAGGAAGAGGCCCTGATGTTAGCCGTGAAGGTGTACAGCGCGATATTCTTCCTTTGGTAGAAGGCTGTACCGTAAACACAAAGTACGGTCCTATAAAAACAGATTATATTTTATTTATTGCAGCAGGTGCATTCCATCTTTCCAAAATAACAGATCTTATTCCCGAACTTCAAGGAAGATTTCCTTTGCATGTTCAACTAAATGCACTTGGCGAAAATGAATTGCGCGATATTCTTGTTAGAACAGATAATGCACTTATTCATCAATATCAAGCACTTCTGCGTGTAGATAACGTTGAACTTAAATTTACAGATGAAGCAATAGATATGATAGCGCATTATGCTTTTGTTGAAAATGAAGTTAAGGAAAATATCGGTGCCCGAAGATTAACTGCAGTTATGGAAAAACTTCTTGACGAAGTTTCTTTTACGGCAACAGACGAAATACCGATGCATGATGTTATTGTTGATAAAGAATATATCGAAAAGCATTTAGGCGAAAATGCTTCAGACAAAGATTTAAGAAAGTATATTATCTAAATTAACAGCCGACTAAAAAGTCGGCTATTTTTGTATATTGGAGGAAAAAATGCTAAAAATAATTGCACAATAAAACAAAGGAGATTTATAATGCAAGCAATTATTTTAGCAGGTGGAAAGGGTACAAGATTGCGTCCCTTAACACAAGAACTACCTAAACCGATGATCCCTGTAATTAATAAACCGTTAATGGAATATTCTGTTGAACTTTTGAAAAAACACGGAATAAAAAATATTGGCGTAACGTTAATGTTTCTGCCTCAATATATTACCAATTACTTTGGTGACGGTGAAAAGTTTGGTGTTAATTTATCGTATTTTACTGAAGAAACACCTTTAGGTACGGCAGGAAGCGTTAAACTTGCAGAAGAAATGTTAGACGATACTTTTGTTATTATCAGTGGTGATGCACTTACAAATGTTGATCTTACAAAAATATTAAAATACCATAATGCTATTGATGCAGATGTTACTATTGTATTATCAAAACAAACAGATCCTTTGGAGTTTGGCGTTGTTTTAACAGATGAGTCAGGAAAAGTTACTTCTTTTTGTGAAAAACCAAAATGGGAGAGCGTTGTATCTGATACTGTAAACACCGGAATATATGTTTTAAAAAAGAAAGTGTTAGAAAAAATACCGGCAAATACTGCCTTTGATTTCAGTAAAGATCTTTTTCCTCTTCTTTTGAAAGAAAACTATAAATTATACGGATATATAACAGAAGATTATTGGTGTGATCTTGGTAAACCTGATGTATATCTTGATGCAAATATGAATATTCTTGAAGGTAAAGTATTTTCAGAAAAATATA
>JAZULU010000182.1:0-23405 GCA_045603265.1 Clostridia bacterium | reverse complement strand
AAAAAATTTCTTCATTTATTAATAAAAAAATGTAAAAATTTTTTAAACATCTGCTAAATAAAATTAAAATTCCCCATAAATAGGGCGTTTTCAGCCACAAAAATAAAATTAAAAAAACAAAAAAATTTTTTGTTGCATATTGACTTTAAAGGTCTTTAGTGGTATGATAGGGTAGATAATATGTATCAGTCTGTAAATAATGCACTCATTATTATATATATGGGGCTGTTTCCATGTTTTACAGATTCATTTTAGCATTCAGGAGGAATAACATGAAGTCTTTGCTTAACAAGGTGCTGGTTTTTGTTATCGTTGCATCCATAGCAATTTCTGTCTTCTCGTGTGTAGCATTCGCTAACCCCGATGAAGGTGAAGTTCAGGATACTGCAACAGACGTTACAACAGAAACAGGCACAACAGAAGATGAAAACGATGCGGAAGCAGGTAAGCTTGAGGCAAAAGCTTTTAGCAGTGATGTTAAAAGCGATTTTGACTATAAAGCATACGTTAAGTCCATAAAGGACACCGCTGCGCCTGATGTTTCGATCAAGTTGGAGGCTAAGGATGCCGTTGAATTTGATCCTAACACCGGTGAAGTAATTGAAAATGTTTTCATACTTAACAGATTTTCGGAACATTTGCCCGATTCAGGTCGAGATGGCGCTTTGTTCTATGAGGATGGTATCTGCGGCTGGGTGTTTGACGTTGAACAATCCGGTTGGTATAACATAACGTTCTCATATCTTTTGTATGACGGAAAAATTGAATATGTAAGAAAGGGCGAAACAGAATATTCAGCCGATAAGAGCTCAGCTGCACAGCGTAGGGTTTATATCGACTATAAAGTTCCTTTCTATGATGCACGTCAGGTGAACTTTGAACGTGTTTGGAAAGATTCAAGTGTTCTTAAACTTGATCCCCAGACAAATAACGAAAAGCGTCCCTATCAGAACTCTACTGAGCAATGGTATACCGTACCTTTGCGTGATTATATGGGATATGAAAGCGAGCCTTTCAAATTCTATTTTGAAAAAGGTCAGCACGTTCTCGCTTTTGAAGCCATAAAAGAGGGCATGATTGTTGAATATGCTGAACTTCATCAGATAGAGGATGCAAAGCCTTATTCTGAAGTGAAGGCTGAGTATGAGAAAAACAACTATAAAAAAGTTGATGGAAACGTTGCTCTTTATGTTCAGGCAGAAGGACTTCATGCACCTGAAGCTTATACAGAAAAGCAGATTTCTTTTTCTGATGCTGATGCCTATAACAGTTACATAGATCCTGTGGATGAAACTGCATATGATGCAACAAAGGATCCCACTTTCAATATCCTTAAGTCATCACCAACGTTGTATGCAATCACAGATAGATCATCTCCTTCGACTGTACCTTATCATCATTCAAAGATAAGATACAATACAATCGGTGCTGATAAGTGGCAGGCACCCAACGATTGGATTGAATGGACAGTTGAAGTTGAAGAAGCAGGTCTTTATGCTATTAGTTTTAAGGCACGTCAGAACACGTTAAGTGGTTTGAGCACCACTCGTAGACTTAGCGTTAATGGGGAAGTGCCTTGTCAAGAGGTTGACAATCTTACATTTGAGTACGGAAACAGCTTCAAAATGTACACACCTCACACTGCAGATGGTGAAACAATTCTTTTCTATTTCAATGCAGGCAAAAACACAATTCGTCTTGAATCAACACTTGGCGATATGGGTGAATTCCTTGCAAAGGCAGAAAACAGTCTTTCACAACTTAACTATGCTTACAGAAGAATTCTTATGATCACCGGTGCAAGCCCCGACCTTAACAAGAGCTATATGCTTAATACCATGGTTCCGGACGCACTTGAGATCCTTAAGACAGAATATGCTAATCTTTCCGCACTTGAAGTTGAATTTACTGAAAAATACGGTAAAGAGATTAGCGCACAGCTTTCAAGTCTTAAGAGCATGATCCTTCTTCTTGAAAGAATGAATGAGGACCATACTCAGGTTCCCACCTTATTTACGAACTTTAAGGATTCTATTGCTGCAATGGGTACTTGGATCAATGATATGAGCCAGAATCCTCTTGAACTCGATTACATCGTAATTGCTTCTGAGGATACCATTTCGGGTAATACAATGCCGAATCCTGATGCAAACTTCTTTGCAAAGATGATTCATGAAATTCGTTCATTCATCGCTTCCTTTACTGAGGACTATGATAACATCGGTGGTACAGTTGCACAAGATGGTCAGGAACCCGTTATTGTTTGGCTTGAAACAGGTGCAGGTCTTACAGGATCCCGTGATAACGCAACAATTCTTAAACAGCTCATTGATGATATGTTCTCATCGCAGATAAATGAGAATTTGAATGAACAGATTATAGTAAGTACACGTCTTGTTGCAGGTGGATCGCTACTACCGTCTGTTCTAGCGGGAATAGGACCGGAGATTTGCTTATCCCGTGGCGCGGTTGACGCGGTAAACTATGCTTTCCGTGGCGCGGTTATGAATCTTGCTGATGATGAACTTTTCCCGGATTGGAAAGAAGTTCTTGCAAATCGTGAACGTTATGCAGCAAGTGCTGTTGAGCCCTTTACATTTGGCAACGGTATTTATGCAGTTCCTGAAACACAAGATTTCTTCATGACGTTCTATCGTACAGATATTCTTGAAGAACTTGGTCTTGAACCTCCGGAGACTTGGGATGAAGTATATAATATAATAGGTCATCTTCAGAACCAGCAAATGACATTTGCTATGCCCGTTCCCGTTGTTGGTGCAGTTGGCTCAGGTAACAATACCTTTGCAACACTTCTTTATCAGAAGGGCGGTCAGTATTATTTAGAAGACCGTTCATCAACAGATCTTAACTCAGATGCGGCACTTGATGCATTTAAGGAATGGACAGAGTTCTATACATTATATAACTTACCAAATACATATGACTTTGCTAACCGTTTCCGTACAGGTGAAGTTCCCGTAGGTATTGCTTCTTACAGCCAGTACTCACAGCTTGCAGTTTTTGCACCTGAAATTCAGGGCCTTTGGGAGTTCTCACTTGTTCCCGGTACGATACAGAGAGATGATAACGAAAATATTATTTATGATGAAAACGGTGACCCCGTTGTAGATCATTCATGTGCAAGTACAACATCAGGTTGTGTAATGCTTGCAATGGACTCTTCAACTGAAGCAGGCAGAAAGAGAATTGCCCGTGCTTGGGAGTTCATGAAGTGGTGGACCGGTGAAGATGCTCAGTATCGCTTCGGTACTGAAATTGAAAGTTTGCTTGGTGCGGCAGCACGTTATCAGACTGCAAACCTTCAGGCTATGGCAAGACTTCCCTGGGATAAGACATCAATGACCATGATTCAGGAACAGTGGAAATATTCTAAGGCTATTCCTCAGGTTCCGGGTGGTTATTACACTGCACGAAATATTGAGTTTGCTTGGAAAGAAGTTATCAATAACGCAGGTGCAGATCCCAACACAACCTTTGTTGAATATGTAAGTAAGATTGACAGAGAAATCGATCGTAAGCGTGAAGAATTCAAGCACAAGATCGAACAAATGACAGGAAAGGCGGTAGAATAATGGCTAACAGTGAAGCAAAAGCAAAAAACAAAGCTTTCTTTAAAGATTGGCTTAAATATCAATTTAAAGAAATGCGCAAAAACGGTAGCCTGTATTTATTCATGCTTCCTTACCTTATAGTGTTTGCAACATTTACTATACTTCCTGTTATTGTTGCAATGTACTTCAGTTTCACATACTTTAACGTACTTGAACCTCCTCAGTGGACCGGTTTTGATAACTATGTTCGCTTATTTACTGCCGATGATCTTTTTATGACGGCATTTAAGAACACTTTGTTCTTTGCTGTGGTTATTGGCCCCGGTGGTTACCTTATGTCATTGTTCTTTGCCTGGCTCATTAATGAGCTTGGAAGAAGAACAAGAGCAGTTATGACTCTTTTCTACTATGCACCTTCTCTTGCAAGCGTTTATCCCGTATGGAAGATCATCTTCTCATCTGACCAGTATGGTCTTCTTAACGGTTTCCTTATGAACACAGGTATAACGCTTACAAATATTAAATGGCTTGAAAATGTTGACTACATTGTACCGTGTTGTTTGATAGTTATTTTGTGGTCATCACTTGGTACCAGTTTCCTTACATTCATCGCAGGTCTTCAGAACGTTGACCGTACGTTGTATGAAGCAGGTGCTATTGACGGCGTAAAGAACAGATGGCAGGAACTTTGGTATATTACATTACCTTATATGAAGCCTCAGCTTATGTTCGGTGCTGTTATGAGTATTTCCGGTGCATTCTCAGTTGGTGGCGCGATTACAAGCCTTGTTGGTTATCCTTCGCAGGACTATGTCGCTCATACACTTATACATCACCTTGAAGACTATGCAAACCAAAGAATGGAACTTGGTTATGCTTGCGCAATAGCAGTTCTTCTGTTCTTGTTGCAGATTGTAGCTAATAAGGTGATTGCAAAAATGCTTTCAAAGGTGGGTGAGTAATTTATGGCAAAGAAAATTAACCGTTCAGGCGCAGGTAACTTTTTAGGCATATTCTTCCTTTGCGTTGTTGCTTGCTTTATGGTACTCCCCATGGTTTATGCTGTAGGTAACTCCTTCAAGCCTATGGATGAGTTGTTTAAATTCCCGCCCACATTATTACCTAATAGATGGGTTTCAACAAACTATACTGATCTGTTTGTTCTTATGGGAAATTCATGGGTACCTTTCTCAAGATATTTGTTTAACACAATATTCATTACTTCAGTAGGTACCTTTGGTCAGATCGTGTTCTGTTCACTTTGTGCATATCCTCTTGCGATGTACACTTTCCCCGGCAGTAAGTTCTTCTCGAACTTAATCAAAACTGCTCTTATGTTTAACGGAACAGTTCTTTGGTTGCCTTTGTTCATTATCAAGGCAGGTCTTGGTATGATCGATACTTACTGGGCAATTATCATACCTACCTTTGGTGCTCCTATGGGTATGTATCTTATGCGTCAGTTCATGTCACAGATTCCCAGATCGCTTGTTGAAGCTGCACGTATTGACGGTGCAGGAAGTTTTAAGATTTTCTGGTCAATCGTTATGCCTCAGGTTAAATCTGCATGGCTTACACTTATGATTTTCTCAGTACAGAACCTTTGGAACTTAGGTGCTTCGGTATTTATTCAGAGTGAATCTTTAAAAACACTTCCTTATGCACTTAACCAGATCGTTTCAACAGGTATTGCACGTCAGGGTGTTGCTAATGCTGTTACAGTTATTATGATGGCTGTTCCGATTATTACTTTCGTTATTTCACAGAGTAACATTATCGAAACAATGGCAACATCAGGTATGAAGGATTAAGGGGGGACCAAAATGATGAAATTCAGAAAATCAGCATCTCTGGTACTCGCCGTAATACTTTCACTTATGTTTACGGTTTCGGCTTTAGCAGCTCCGTATCAGAACTACACAATTACTGAGGGTGGTGTTTATCCGGATCCTCAGGCATATACTCCGGATCAGGTTATAAATAGTGTTGTAATCGGTTTGGATAATCTTGAAGGCAAAGCCTTTAAAGATCCCCAGGATTTAACACAGTTTGATGATAAAGGCTATATTCTTGTTTCCGATACCGGTAACAACCGTATAGTTATCCTTGATACAGATATGCGTACTGTTAAGCAGATCATATCCACATGGGATAATAACGGTAAGGAAGATTCCTTTAATTCTCCTAACGGTCTTTTCATACATGAAGCAACAAAGAGCCTTTTTGTATGCGATACAGAAAACAAACGTATTGTTAGATTTTTATATAATGAAGAATCAGATGAATTTGTTTTTGAACGTACTTATGATGACCCGGATCTTTCAAAGTATTTTACTGAAGATATGATCATTGAAGAAGAAGAAAATGCTATTGAAGATGTACAACCTACACCTGAACCTGTGACAGAAGAAAATATTGAAACAACAGAAAACGAAAATGTTGTTGAAAATGAAAATGCTGTTGAAGGTACAGAAAATGCTGAGAGCAGCGATGTTGAAATAAACGAAGATGAGATTGAGATTGACAATAGTACATCACAAGGTTCATCATCTTCACAGACGAATATTTCTTACAAGCCTTTAAAGGTTGTTGTAGATAATGCTATGCGTATGTTCGTTGTTTCAAGGGACTGCTATCAGGGTCTTGTAGAACTTGATGATGACGGTGAATTCACAAAGTTCTTTGGTGCAACAAAAACAAAGCAGACTTTATCTTCACTTTTAAACCGTTTGTTTACGGCAACTGCTAAGGATAAACTTCAGCAGAACCTTTCAACTGAGTATAGTAACGTAACCATTGATGAGCAGGGCTTTATTTATGGTACTATTTCTCAGCTTAAGCTTGAAGATCTTGCTTCTCACTTTGATGCAGCTGCAGCAAGTGAGATCGGTGCAGCGTTAAGAAAACTTAATGCAGCCGGCTCTGACGTTCTTAAAAGAACAGGTATTACACCTCCTTCCGGAGACTGGGGTGACGGTGTAAACAGATCTTCATATTCTTATCTTTGCGACGTTACTGTTTCAAAGAATGGACTTACAAGTGTTCTTGATTCACAAAAAGGTCGTGTATTTACATATACAAATACCGGTGAATTATTATATGTTTTCGGTGCTTTGGGACAAAATGCTACAACAGTAGGTGAGGATACAGTTTCAAGCCGTCAGGAACAAGTTGGATTTACAGAAGGCACGAACTTAGCACCTGTAGCCATTGAACTTCTTACGGATGACGAAACAGTTGTTATTCTTGACTCAACCGGTGCACAGATCACAACTTATAAGCCTACCGAATATGGTCTTGTTCTTCGTGAAGCGGTTAATAGCCATGAGGAACGTCGTTATGTAGATGCTGAAAAGGCATGGAATAAAGTTTTAGGCATGTCATCAAACTCAGCACTTGCATATAAGGGAATTGGTAGAGTTTATTATCTCTGGGCTGCAGAAACAGAAGTTATAAATAATGATACAACAGAACAGCGCGAAACTTTCCTTAAAGCTGCAGATTACTTTATGAAAGGTTATTCGCAAGATGATTATGGAAAAGCTTATTACAAATATAGAGACCTTGTTCTTGAAAAAGCAATGCCATATATTATGTGGGCAATAATCATTATTGCTGCAGCAACAATTCTTATTGGTTGGTATAAGAGATTTAAGAAATTTGTAGAAACAGGAGGAAGAAATCAATGATGGAAAAGCTTAAAAATTTCGGAACAGATCTTAAATACGCTTTCCACGTTATTACCCATCCTCTTGACGGTTTCTGGGATTTAAAACATGAAAAGCGGGGAAGAAGTTATATTGCAGTTTTATTCCTTGTGTTATACGTTATAACGGATATTCTTAATAAGCAATTTAACAACTATACCTTTAATACTTATAAGGTTTTCCCTGAACAGATTAATATTGTAGGAACATTTGTTTCAACAGCATTAGTAGTTATTATTTGGGTTGCAGCAAACTGGGGACTTACGACCTTGTTTGATGGTGAAGGAAGTATCAAAGATGTTTTCCTTTATACCGGTTACTCAATGTTACCTCTTGTGCTTTCACAGATTGCACTTATTCCTCTTACAAATATTCTTACTGTTAATGAAGCAACAATAGTTACTCTTGTTACTGTTATCGGTTACGGTTGGGCAGGAATCCTTCTTTATACCGGTACAATGACAACCCATCAATATAGCGGCGGTAAAACATTTATAATCTTACTCTTCATTCTTCTTGGTATGGTTATTATCGTGTTCTTAAGCATATTGTTCTTCTTCCTTGTTCAGGAAATATGGAACTTTATTTATACTATATATCTTGAACTTGAATTGAGAAGGTAATGGAGGTGGAAAGAGATATGAAAAAGAGAATTATTTCTGCCTTACTTGTTGTAATGCTTATCATACCTACGATAGCGTTTACTGGATGCGCAGATGATGGCGGCAGCAGTTATATTACACCAACAAACGAATTACCATTATATGAGTTTGATGCAAATGCAGAGCCTCATATAAGGAAAGACGTTTATACTGAAAAGAGAAGTCAGATATCAACAGATGGTGCTGACACTAAAACAGAAGCAGTTGATGAAACAACAGAAGCAACAGATACAACAACTGAAACTCCTGAAGTAACAACAGGCGCAACAGATATAGCAACTGAAACCCCTGAAGTAACAACAGGTGCAACAGATACAGCAACTGAAACTCCTGAAGCAACAACTGGGGAAACGGAAACAACAACGGAGCCCACTGATGATGCTAATAAGGCTGAAACGGATAATTCAGTTGTAAATCTTAAAGACACAATATTTAAATTTGTTGAAGAGAATGAAAAATATGCATTCTATTTCAATGATGAAACTCTTGAGTTTGCATTGATTGACAAAGTAACGGGTACTGCATGGTACTCAAATCCTGCACCGGCTGAAAGAACTGCCGGTATCCCCGGTGAAATGTCAAGTCAGTTATCATTATTCTATCTTAACAAAGAAGATGGTAGCCAGAAAACTCTAGAAAGTTATACTGACTGTGTACTTATTTCAGATCCTGAGAACGGAAAAACTCAGTATTATGTTGTAAATAATAATGGCAACCTTCGTGTTATTTACATTTTAGGTCTTATGAAACCTGACTATGTTGTTCCTACATGTATGGAGGAAGAACTTGCTCTTGAACTTGCACAGAAATTCAAAGATGCAGGTAACTTTACAGTTGCAGGCTTTATTGAAAATGGTGTAGTTTATACAAAAGTTAAACCCTCTACTTGGAACTCATTTGCTCCTGACGTTAAGGAAGACTATTTAAAAATAGCTCCCTCAATGGAAGAAGTTATTAAAGAAGGTAAAACAGTTTATATTATTAAGGATCAAACAAAGTGGAACAACTCACGTTTGATGAAAACTGTTGAAGAGGCATTCGTAAATATTGGTGGAATGACCTTAGATCAGCGTGATGAGATCAATGAAAAATTTGGTTTTGAATCTGAGTCTGCTAAAACATTCTGGATTCCCGTTGACTATGATCTTACAGAGAATGGACTTAACGTTTCAATTCCCAGTAATGAAATTCAGTATGATACCAATTCTTTAGCGATTGCATCAATCGATCTTCTTAAGTATTTTGGATCTGCTTCTGAAAAGGAAGATGGATACATGTTTGTTCCTGATGGATCAGGTGCTATTGTTAATTTCAACAATGGAAAAACAAACATTTCTACTGACGTTCGTGTTCAACTTTATGGACTTGATGATGGACGCGAGAATTTACAGAGACCCTTTGCAAATGAAGGCGCATATCTTCCCGTATTTGGCATTAAGCGTGATTCAAGTGCAATGTTTGCTATAATCGAATCAGGCGATACAAACGCAACGATCATTGCTGATATTGCAGGTAAAAACAAGAACGCTGTTGACCGTAACAGATGTTTCTCACGTTTTAAGATGAGCGAATATGAGGAACTTCAGTTCAAGAGTGCTGGTAAAACCGCAAGAATCTATCAGGATAGAATGAACAGCGATAATATTTCCGTTACATACTCACTTCTTTCAAATGAGAAGGCAAACTATAGCGGAATGGCTGAATATTACAGAAATTATCTTATCGATAAAAATGTAATTTCAAAGAAAGACTATTCTGAGATTCCGTTTAATATCGAACTTGTTGGTGCTTATGATCATGAAACGGCATTCCTTGGTGTTCCTTATACAGAAACAAGAGCAATTACAACATTTGCTCAATGTAAAGAAATCATTCTTAAACTTTCTGAAGCAGGAATCAAAAACGTTTCTGTAAACTATAAGGGCTGGGCAAATAACGGTTTAAGAAATACTATATTCAATAAGGCAAAAGTAATTAATGAACTTGGCGGTAAGGATGGCCTTAACGATCTTGTTTCGTATGCTGAAGGACTTGGCGTTAATGTGTATTTCGAAACAGAACTTGCTTTTGTTTATGATTCAGTAATGTTTGATGGATACAGTGAGTTTACTGATGCATCACGTCTTGTAACTCGTGAAGTTGCATATCATTATCAGTATTTTGACGATTGGAACACTGCATCAGCGGTAAACATGGCTTCTATTGTTTCACCTACAATGATTTATAATATCAATGCAGAGGATAATTCCAAGAGCAATGCCATGAAACTTCTTGAAGATATTAATGAACTTAATATTAAAGCAATAAGTCTTGGAAGCCTTGGATACAATCTTCCCGGTAACTATAAGTTAAATGATCTTAAAGATAGGGGAGAAGTTGCTCGTACATATGCAGCTGTTGCTGAAAAATATGATGAGTCACTTAATTTGATGACTAAAGGTACAAACTCATATATGCTTCCTTATGTTGATGAAATATTTGAAATCAGCAATACAAGCAGTAAGTTTAACCTTGCAGATCTCTCTGTTCCATTCTATCAGATGGTTATCCACGGTTGTATCGAATATTCTGGTGATCCTATTAACCTTTATGGCGATACACGTCAGGCATTCCTTCAGGCTGTTGAGGCTGGCTCAGGAATGTATTATCGTTGGTGCTATGTACCAAACGATAAAGTTCAGGAACTTTGGTTCGAAGGCATGTATTCATTAAGTTATACTTCATGGATTGATGGTGCTATTGAAATGTATAAAGAATATAATGATCTTCTTTCAAGCACTGCCGGTTCATTTATTACTGAACATGAAAATGTTGCTGAAAACGTAAACAAAGTAACTTATGAAAACGGTACGGTTGTATATATTAACTATAATTCTTATGATTATACGGCAGAAGATGGTACAATCGTTAAAGCAGAATCTTTTGCGAAGGGAGGAAATAATTAATGAAAAAGCCAAAAAGTTATAAATTAGGTTTGATGACAAGACGTTCTCTTTACGGATGGCTGTTCATTCTTCCTTTCCTTTTGGGATTTATCTTCTTTGTTATATCACCTCTTTATACAGCACTTGTTCTTTCGTTTAACGACCAGGTGTTCAATAACGTAACAGGTGTTATTAACATTGAACCTTATGGTTTTAAAGCATATATTGATGCCTATACACAGCAAGCTGATTATATTAACAATCTTATTAAGTCAGGCTCAGATATGCTGATTACAGTTCCCTGCGTATTGATATTTAGTTTCCTTATGGCAAACGTTCTTAACCAGAATTTCCATGGAAGAACATTTGCTCGTGCGGTGTTATTCATGCCCGTTATCACATCAGCAGGTGTTGCAGCATCATTGCTTGCTGGTGAAACCGGTGTTGACTCTGCTCAAATGGAAACTGTTGGTTCACAAGCAATGAACCTTGCAGGAAGCATTCAGGATTCTATTGGCGGCGCATTTGGTGAGTTTATCGGTAAAGCGTTTGATAAACTTAGTTCCATAATTAATGGTGCAGGTGTTCCGACACTTATATTCCTTGCCGGTCTTCAGACAATCTCACCCTCAATCTTTGAATCTTCAAAGGTTGAAGGTGCTACAGGTTGGGAAAACTTCTGGAAGATTACTTTCCCCATGATAAGCCCCATGATTCTTGTTAATACTGTTTACATTATGATTGAGAATCTGTGCTCAATGTCAAACCCCGTACTTTCATATATAAACTCAGCCGCGGTTGTAGAAACATATGATCGTATGGCGATGGGTTGGATGTATTTCCTTATGACAACTGTTGTTATTGCAGCGGTTGCGGGCATTATATCGAAACTCGTTTACTATGAAAACTAAGGGGGTGTAGATGATGGAAAAACTCGATAAAATAAAACTTACTAACGAAGTTGGTGCTGAAGAGGTTGATAATTTCGTCATACCTACACTTACACCTTGGCAAAAGTTTAAGCGTGCATTGTTTGGAAAACGTACGTTCAGTATTATTTGGGGTATCATAAGAACAGTTCTTCTTGTTGGTATATGTTATCTTATTATATATCCCATGCTTATAACTCTTATAACGTCATTTATGTCCAAACAAGATGTTTATGATCCCACTGTTATTCTTGTTCCTACATCAATAAATGTTAATACTTATATTGCTATGTGGACAAAGACGGATATACCACAGTGGTACATTAATTCATTTGTTTCTTCATTCTCATTTGCTCTTTTGCAGATGTGTTCTTGTATGCTTGTTGCATACGGACTTGCAAGATTCAAATTCAAGGGTAACAACTTTATATTCCTTATGTGTATATTTACACTTATGGTTCCCATTCAAATGCTTACCGAGGCTATGCGTTTCAGATATCAGGCATTTAACCCCTTGTTTATGTTTTCATTTGGAGATCAACTTAAGATGATCCCCAATATTGACCTTACACGCGGATGGACAGCTATTGGATTATTATCTGCAACAGCAACAATGTATCGTAACGGATTGTTTGTTTTCTTGTTACGTCAGTACTTTGTAAACCAGCCAAAGGAACTGGAAGAAGCTGCATATATCGATGGTGCAGGTCCCTTCAGAACATTTGTTCAGGTTATGTTGCCCAGTGCATTACCTATGCTTGTAACAGTTTTCTTGTTCGCATTTGTATGGCAGTATAATGACCGAAATTATATTTCAATGCTTAACCCCAGCGCAAAAGTTATGGCTACGCAGATAATTGGTCTTGGTGCTAAATATGTAAATAGTAACCTTGGCATAACGGGCGACGCAGTTCTTAACTCGTTGTATCAATCAGCGTGTACCGTAATGCATATTGCACCTATCATCGTTCTCTATTGCTTCTGTCAGAAATTCTTTGTACAGAGTATTGAACGTTCAGGTATGGTTGGCTAATAAACTAAAAAAAGCCGATGCATAAGCATCGGCTTTTTTATGTTGAAAAAATATTTTTTAATTTTGAAATGCATTTGTTGTATCCGGTACTGTGTGTTCGTTCAGTAAGAATTTTCCATTCGCAGTCCTCACAAATGTTTTTTCCAAGAATTTTGATATTCTGTTTTTTTTCTTTATTACAAATGCAACATTTTTCCATAACCATCACCTCAAGATAATTCTTTAACCAACTAATATATATTATTCAAAAAAAATTAAATGGTTAAAAAAAGATACCGATTTATTCGGTATCTTTTATTTTGACATAACGCTATGTGCCAATATTGCTGCATCTTCATCAGGTAAACAGTGAAGTTTGTATATTGGAACGTTTTTTATTAATTTGTCAATAATTGTGAAAAGTTTTTCGGTTTTATCAACACCAACGCGCCTTAACGTTTGAGAAAGAAAACAGTGTATAATCTCTAAATTATTTGTCATTGGCTCAATGTAGTTTTTTTCACCACGTTCTAAAAAACAAATTGCTTTCAACGGAACACATATGTTTTTGTTTAATGGGGTAGAGCCACTCCAAGGTGTGCCAAACACATAAAATTTACCATCAATAAATCGTATAGCAGGTTTATCATCGTTTATTATTTCAGCACCGTCAAAACAGCGTTTCCATAACTGTGTGTGTGTTGATTTTCCTGTTCCTGAATCAGCAGAAAAAAGATATGCGTTATTTTGGTATGCAATAGCAGATGAATGTAATACCATTCCATCATAATCAAGGATTGCATCAGCAAATTTCTTGCCTAAAAGCATGTAAACATAAATCTCTGCCGTCAAATCAGGGCGTCCTTGAATGGCTTTTTCACAGGCTAATTCACTATATGATAAAACAATATCTGCTTTTTGCGAATCATCAACACGATACTTCTCAGCCTGAGTAAGCGTTTTACCTATTGCTTCCATATTTACGGTTAATCCGGCAATAGAGTACGTTTTCATTTAAGTTTGGAATTCCTTTCGGCAAGATCCATAATATATTTGCCATAGTCTGTGGTTTTTGTTTCCTTACCAAGTTCGTAAAGTTGTTCGGTAGTAATAAAACCTCTTCGCCATGCAATTTCTTCAATACATGAAATATAAAATCCCTGAAGTGATTGAATAGCATGCACATAGTTTGAAGCAGTAAGCATACCTTCAGGTGTGCCGGTATCAAGCCAAGCCATACCTCTGCCCATAAGTATAACGTTAAGTTCGCCTTTTTCAAGATATGCGTTGTTTACAGATGTAATCTCAATTTCACCACGGGCAGAAGGTTTAACGTTCTTTGCAATCTCAACAACTTTGTTATCATAGAAATATAAACCTGGAACTGCATAGTTGCTCTTGGGATTCTCGGGTTTTTCTTCAATGGAAATAACTTTATTGTTTTCGTTAAATTCAACTACGCCAAACGCTCTTGGATCTGATACGGGATAACCAAAAATTGTAGCACCGCTTTCCAAATCTTTTGCACGGAATAAAAGCTGAGAGAAATTCTGACCGTAAAATACGTTGTCGCCAAGAATAAGACATACGTTATCTTCACCAATGAATTCTTCGCCAATTATAAAGGCATCCGCGAGCCCTCTTGGCTGATCCTGTATAGCATATGAGATCTTTATACCAAGACGTGATCCATCGCCTAATAAGCGCTTATAAAGGGGAGTATCGTCAGGTGTAGAGATAATAAGTACTTCATCTATACCTGCCAATAAAAGAATTGACAAGGGATAGTAAATAAGTGGTTTATCATAGATTGGTAAAAGTTGTTTTGAAATTACTTTTGTCATGGGGTAAAGGCGAGTACCTTTTCCACCTGCAAGAATAATACCTTTAGTTTTTCTATTATTCATAGTATCCTCCAATAAATTTTTATTCAAAAACATCAACAGATTTTAATTTTTCCAAAAATCCATCGATATCATTGCTTGCTGTTTTTTCGTCGATTTCATATTCATTTATAACGGCATTAACAAGATCATCTTTCGTGGCGCCATTTTTAAGAATATTCCACATAAAAACACCGGTCTCATTAAGAGTTATCATACCCTCGAAAGAAGATGATGCATCAGATGAGATAATGGTATTGATACCGGCAATGTTACGAAGAACAAAACATTCTTTAATTTTCAAAATATACACCTCAAACTAAACAATATATAGATATTATACATTATCTTAAGTATATATGTCAATAAAAAAAGCAGAATGAAACATTCTGCTTATTCAATATTTAATCTAAAATTAGTCCATGGTGCGATTTCGGGAGGATAGCAAATAAACTGCATTGAATCCTTCTTAGTAGGATGGATAAGGCGTAATTTAACGGCATAAAGTGCAAGTTGCTGTCCTTTTTTATTTACTTTAAATCCATAACGCTGATCACCCCATAATGGGCAACCCATATGTGCCATTTGAACTCTTATTTGGTGAGATCTGCCTGTTTCAAGTTGTACTTGTAAAAGAGATAATGTACCTTCCGAAGTTTCTGCAGTTTGCAAAAGTTTATAATTTAAAATTGCTTTTTTTGCACCTTCAACTGCTTGAGGTACTACTTCTACTGTATTTGTAGACTCGTTCTTTTTTAAATAATCAACCAAATGATCAGAAGTGTTTTTTGGAACTCCTCTTACAACACAGTAGTAGGTACGTTTAAGTTCATTTTCTTTTAACTGATCAGCAAGTCTTGAAGCGGCTTTTGAAGTTCTGGCAAAAACAGCTAAACCACCGGCAGGTCTGTCAAGGCGATGTACAAGCCCAAGATATGCTTCTCCGGGCTTATTATATTTTTCTTTAACATACTCTTTCAAAGAGTCAAGCATTGATTTATCGCCGGTGATGTCGCCTGCAATTATAGTGTTTTGAGGCTTTTCGGCAACTATTATGTGATTGTCTTCATATAAAATTTCAAACATATATTTTACCTTTCCCATCTGCCTGATGCACCACAAGGAAGAATGATTCCTCCGTTTGTTGCTTTTAAACCAACTTCCTCAGCAGTAACTTTTCCGCCGAATTTTTTGCAAACAGTTTTCTGTATAACGTTATTTAAAACAAGAGGTTGTAAGCCGGTTGTATAACTGTTTAATAAGAGGAATAAAGGTTCATCAGAAAGTATCTGAACTAAATTTTCCATAAAAGGATAAAGCATTTCTTCAAGATGCCACAGTTCACCGCCGGGACCTCTGCCATAACTTGGCGGATCAAGGATAATGCCGTCATATTTATTTCCGCGACGTATTTCACGCTGAACAAACTTAAGGCAATCGTCAACAATCCAACGAACGGGTGCATCAGCCAAACCGCTTGCTTGGAGGTTTTCTTTACCTATTTGAACCATGTTTTTTGCAGCATCAACATGACAAACCTTGGCACCTGCAGAAGCACATGCTACTGTAGCGCCGCCGGTATAACCAAAAAGATTAAGAACGTTGATTTGTCTGTCTTCTTTTTTTATAAGTTCACGCATCCAATCCCAGTTCACAGCTTGTTCGGGGAAAAGACCGGTATGTTTAAAACCCATTGGGCGGACTGTGAAAGTCAAGTCGCGCCACTGGATATTCCATTTTTCAGGAACTTTTTTATAAAAATCCCAGTTTCCGCCGCCAGAAGATGAACGCTTATAAGTTGCATGAATATTCTTTTTATTTAATTCCTTTGAGTATGGCCATATTACTTGAGGATCGGGGCGATGGAGAATAATATCTTTCCATCGCTCCAATTTCATTCCGTCACCGGTATCAATAAGCTCATAATCATTCCAACTGTCTGTTACGAACATTAAATTTTTTCCATTGAGATAACACACTTTTTATCGTTGATATCCCATTCCTTGTTATTTTCTAAAGGCTCACCGATTTCAACTGAATCAGCAAGGCAATCACTTGCTATATCAGCGGCATATGCTTTAACTACATCTGCGATAATATCATCGGCTTTTATTACAAGTTTGATGTGATCAATAACTTCAAAGCCGGTTTCTTTACGCATAGTTTGAATTTTTGAAACAAGTTCACGCATATAGCCTTCACGGATAAGTTCTTCTGTAAGGTTGTTGTCAAGAACAACTGTTATTTCTGAATCGCTTTGTGCAGTAAATCCTGATTTGTTAGCAGGGGTAATAAGAAGGTCGTCAGCAGTAAGAATAACTTCGTTTCCGTTGATATCAAATTTAATCTCGCCGTTTAAGTTAAGTTCTTTATAAAGTTCGGAGCCGTTTGCATTAGCAAGTTCTTTGCCGATAAGACCAACTAATTTACCATACTTGGGCCCAACAGTTCTTAACTGAGGCTTGAAAGTATAAGTAATAAAGTCTGATGAGTCGTCGGTAAATTTAACTTCTTTAACATTAAGTTCATCTTCGATTTCTTTACAGAACATTTCAGGAAGAGTTTTTGCACCGCTAATAAAGAGCGTCTGTAAAGGCTGGCGGTTTTTGATGTTTGCATCATTTCTGCAAGCACGACCTAAAGCAACTGCTTTAAGGAGCCAAGCCATATTTTCTTCAAGTTCAGTATCAATCCATGCTTCGTTTGCAACGGGGAAATCACAAAGATGAACACTTTCAGGTGCAGAAGCATCAACTGAGCATACGATGTTACGATAAATTTCCTCTGCAACAAAAGGAGTGTATGGGGCAGTAAGTTTTGTAAGAGTTTCAAGTACAGTATAAAGAGTCATATATGCATTGATCTTGTCCTGAGTCATATCTTTGCCCCAGTAGCGTTCTCTGCCACGACGGATATACCAGTTTGAAAGTTCGTCAACAAAATCATTCATAGCACGAGCAGTTTCGGTGATGCGATAGTTTTCAAGACCTTCGTCAACATATTTGATAAGACTTTGTAATTTTGAAAGGATCCACTTATCCATTACTGAAAGTTTATCATATTCAAGTTTGTACTGAGTAGGATCAAAATTATCAATATTGGCGTACATTACATAGAAAGCATAAGTGTTCCACAAAGTACCCATATATTTTCTCTGTGCTTCGGAAACAGCCTCACCGTAGAAGCGTGAAGGTAACCAGGGGGATGAACCGGTATAGAAATACCAACGAACAGCATCGGAGCCTTGTTTATCAAGTATACTCCAAGGATCAACAACGTTACCCTTGTGTTTGCTCATCTTGATACCGTCTTTGTCATTTACATGACCGAGAACGATACAGTTCTTAAAAGGTGCTTTATCAAAAAGAAGCGTTGAAATAGCAAGAAGTGTATAGAACCAACCTCTTGTCTGGTCGATAGCTTCACTGATGAAATCAGCAGGGAATAACTTTTCAAAAAGTTCCTTATTTTCGAAGGGGTAGTGCAACTGAGCAAAAGGCATTGAGCCTGAGTCAAACCAACAGTCAATAACTTCAGGTGCGCGATGCATATCTTTTCCGCACTTGGGACATTTAATTGTAAGGGGATCAAGGAAAGGCTTATGAAGTTCGATATTTTCATCGCATCCGGTAAGTTCGGCAAGTTCTTTTCTTGATCCTACAGTATGGAAATGACCACATTCACATTCCCAAACGGGAAGAGGAGTACCCCAATAACGTTCACGGGAAAGACCCCAGTCAATAACGTTCTCAAGGAAGTTGCCCATTCGACCGTCCTTAATGCTTTCAGGAATCCAATTTACTGAACGGTTGTTTTTGATAAGTTGCTCTTTTACAGCAGTCATCTTAATAAACCATGTGCTTCGTGCGTAGTAAATAAGGGGAGTATCACATCTCCAGCAGAAAGGATAACTGTGTGTAAATTCTACCGCGCGAACAAGTTTTCCTGATTCTTCAAGATCTTTAATAATAACTTTATCTGCATCCTTGATAAACATACCTGCATAGGGAGTAGCTTCTTCAACAAAGCAACCTTGTGCATTTATAAGTTGAACAAAAGGAAGATCATTTTCTCTGCCAACACGAGCATCGTCTTCACCAAAAGCAGGAGCAATATGAACGATACCTGAACCTGCATCAAGTGTAACGTAATCATCGGCAACAACATACCAGGCACGTTTATTTGTCTTTGCAAAATCAAATAATGGCTCATAGTCCATACCACAAAGGTCTGCACCCTTAAGTTCTTTTATAATTGTTGCGCCTTCGCCTAATGCGCTTTCAATAAGAGCCTTTGCACAGATATATGTTTTTCCTTCGTAATCAACATAAACGTAATCTTCTTTTGCATTTACGCAAAGCGCAACGTTTGAAGGAAGAGTCCAGGGGGTAGTTGTCCAGGCAAGAAGATATGTATTATCCTCGCCTTTGACCTTGAAAGCAACAAAAACGCTGGTTTCTTTAACGTCCTTATAACCCTGAGCAACTTCGTGTGAAGAAAGTGCAGTACCGCAACGGGGGCAATAGGGAACAACTTTATGACCCTTGTATAAAAGGTCTTTTTCAGAAATGGTCTTAAGTGCCCACCATTCACTTTCGATATAGTCATCGTGATAAGTTACATAGGGATGCTCCATGTCAACCCAATAACCAACACGGTCACTCATTTTTTCCCATTCGCCCTGATATTTCCAAACACTTTCCTTACATTTTTCAATAAATGGCTCAATACCGTAATCTTCGATTTGAGGCTTGCCTGAAATACCAAGTTGCTTTTCAACTTCAAGTTCTACGGGAAGACCATGGGTATCCCAACCTGCTTTGCGAAGAACGTGATAGCCTTTCATGGTACGATAGCGGGGAATAATATCCTTAATAACTCGGGTAAGAATATGTCCTATGTGGGGCTTACCGTTAGCAGTGGGGGGACCATCATAGAAAGTAAACTCAGGATTACCTTCGTTCTTTTTTGTACTACGCTCAAAAATTTCATTTTCTTTCCAATAGGAAAGGATCTCTTTTTCCCGATCTACGAAATTAAGACCGGTATCAACCTTTTTGTACATTAAAAAACCTCCAAAGAAATAATTAAAGCCTTGCGCATTTGGAAAAGCACAAGGCAAAAAACCACCAAATACCGTACAATCATACGTTGTTGCGTAATGTGCAACTTACATCGAAAACTACTGGTGAATTTCGCCTTCGCCCCTGATAGGTGATATCTTTAAGAATGGTTTATGCATTCACACCAAACATGCACTCTCTTAAAAACCAAAAACCTAAAAACGTGTCCTTTTTAACGGGTTATTTTATTAGCATACTTATTATATATATAATTTTTAATTTTGTAAAGTGATTTCGCTAAAATATTTTATTGACATATTTTATAAAATACAATAAAATGTTCTTGCACAAAAAGAATAAACACAAGTCAGCAATATATTTGCTATTGAACAGATCTTTCTGCAAGATGTTAAGGGAACTGCGGTGCAACTCCGCGACAACAGCCATTACCGTAAAAGTCGGAATGCTTATCGGCTTGTGATGCTCGCAAAAGACAACCTTGGGCAGTATGAAGGTTAAAGCAAAGGGTATTGCAGGATGCCGTTATTTCGCACACCTTCTGTGAAGGTGTGCTTTTTGCTTTCTTCTTTTCGTGAAAAATGAAATGGAGGAATTTTTATGAAAAATCTCAAAAAAATTGTTACCCTGTTACTTGTTATAGTTATGATGTTTGCATTTGTTGCATGCAATAATACATCTGAAAAGGAAAAACCGCAAAATGATAATACCACTGTTCAAAATGTTGATGATGGTATTAAAAAAGAAGGACTTTGGACAACGGCTACTTATGTAAAAGACACTTCCTTTGGAGAAGGCGCAAAAACGCTTAAAATAAAAGTAGAAGCCGATGACCGGAGCGTAATTTTCACGATTAAAACAGATAAAGAAACTGTTGGAGCTGCGCTTTTAGAACATTCACTTATTGCAGGGGATGAAAGTGAATATGGTCTTTACATAAAGGTTGTAAACGGCATTAAGGCCGATTATGATACCGATAAAGCATATTGGTCCTTTAATAAAAACGGAGAATATATGATGACAGGTGTAGATTCAACAGAATTTACTGATGGCGAACAATATGAACTCGTGTACACAAAGGGCTAAATTATCGGTTGTAGAAATAACCGTTTTTGCTTTGCTTGGGGCATTGATGTATTGCGGTGATATATTTATGGAGGCACTTCCCAATATTCACCTTGTTGGTGTTCTTACCGTGGTATATACTTTAGTGTTTAGAAAAAAGGCACTTATTCCCATATACGTTTACGTTCTATTAACTCTATTAACTAATGGATTTGGCTTGTGGTCGTTGCCGTACTTGTATATATGGACTGTTTTGTGGGGATTGGTTATGTTATTGCCGCAAAAGATGCCTATATGGTTGCAATGGATAATTTATCCGATTGTATGCATGCTCCACGGGCTGAGTTTTGGTATATTGTATGCTCCTGCACATGCAATAATAATGGGTGTTGACTTTAATGGAATGATAACATGGATAATATCAGGATTTACTTTTGATATACTTCATGCAATAGGAAATCTTGCCGGTGGACTGTTAATAATTCCATTAAAAGAGATTCTTGCAATTTTGAAAAAAAGGGCTCGGATATAAAAGGCTGAAAAATTTCAGCCTTTTTTCTTTTGACATATGTGGGGTAATAGTGATATAATTAATCTGTATATTTATCAACATGGGGGAAGTGTTTTTTGTGAAAGAAAATACAGAAGAAATTATTACAAAAGATGATATAGAACAAGAAAACGAACAAAATATTCGCCGTGTTGACAATAGACCCGGTTCGGTTTTTTCAGTTATTATTTTTGCGATGTTATTTGTTATTGTATATTTGTTGTATCCTCAGATATGGTTAATTTCGCCAATACCGGGAACAACGGTAGATGTTAAAACAACTTATAGGGCATTGCCTGCAATGCAAATGCTTGATGCAGATACTATTGTTATTGCAACAGCAAAAGATGAAGGCAAAACAAAATCGTATGTAACAAATACCAATCCGGTAGTTTATAAAATGGTTGAGTTTGAAGTTAAAGAAGTTTTAAAAGGAAAAACAAATTCTACTATAGCGTTGCCTGAATATGGAGGAAATGCTCTTTTTGATGCCAGCGGGAAAAAAGAAAAATTTACTGTAAATTATGAAAACGCCATTGATTTTGAAAAAGGAAAAACGTATATTCTCTTTGTTTCAAACGGTGAAGTGATGAATGGAAAAGCGGGAGCACTTGAACAAAACAAAGATGGATCTTTTACAGACGTAACGGGTGTAACATTCACTAAAGAAAATATTTTGACTTATTTATTGGAGGGTTAACGCATGAAGAGATTTTTATTAAAAATTATATTGATTGCTTTTTTTGCGTTAGCTTTAGTAGCAACATGTACTTCGTGTGCAGGACATTCCTATGATGGCGTTGCAACGGCATATCTTAATGCATTTCAGAAATTTGATTATAAAACTATGTATGATATGCTCACACCTGGATCTCAAAGTACCTATGATTACGAAGAATTTGTTGAGTATCATAAAAAGGTTTACGATATTTTAAAAATACAAACGGTTTCTGTTTCAATGGGCGAAATTGTTGATAACGGCGATTCAAAATCATACAATTATACTGCGGTTTTTAAATCTTCCGAGTATGGCGATTTTACATATGACATGCATTTTGAAGTGTACAAAAAAACAAAATTTTATCTTGTTGCTTGGTCGCCTTCAAACGTTGTTCCCGAAATGGAAAGATACGATAGAGTTTATGCAGCTACAACAAATGGTCAACGTGGTGAAATTTTTGATCGTGACGGAAGAATTCTTGTCCAAAATGATTATGCGATAACTGTTTATGGCGAAAAGAAAAAATTTGAAGGAATTGAGTTAGCAACATCAAAACAAGTGGCACAAATTTTGGGACTTGATAGTGAAGATGTTATGGAAAAATTCAAAAAATCAAATGGAGATACCGGGATTTTTGCTACGGTTTTTAAAGGTGAACTTTCTGTTGAGCAAGAAAATGCTTTAAAAGAAATTGAAAATGTGAAAATAAACAGAGATTCCATAACACCGATACGATACTATCCTTACGGAAGTGCTCTTGCACAAACATTGGGCTATTCTACTCCAATAACACCTGAAGACAGGGAAGAGGAAATATATAAATATCTGCCTGAAGGCACAAGAATAGGAAGAAGCGGTCTTGAAGCTGCATATGATGAATATTTGCAACCCAAAAAAGGATTGCAGATATATCTTCTTTCCGATGACAGTAAAAGAAAAACGGTGCTTTATGAAAAGCCTGCTCAGGACGGGTATAGCTTAAAACTTACTGTTGATATTCTTTTACAGAAAAATATAACTGATTACATGAACGTAAATTTCAATACTGTTACAACCGGAACGGCAACTATTATCGAGCCTACAAGCGGTGCAGTTGTTTCTATGGTAAGTTATCCTTCTTATGATGCGAATATCTATGCGTATGATAAAGCAACTAACTATGGTGATGTTTTTGAAAATAAATATACACCTCTTTTAAACAGAAATATTCAAGGTACATATCCTCCGGGATCTATATTCAAATCGATAATGGCATCGATCGGCATTGATTCAGGAGCAGTAACACAATATACTGTTTTC
>JAZULU010000181.1:0-6097 GCA_045603265.1 Clostridia bacterium | reverse complement strand
TTTTTTCTATTTATACTCACTTAAAAAATCTTTATTTACTTCAAACAGTTCATCGCACATATTACGGACTTCTTCTAAAGATAAAACCGCCGAGCAAAGGGGATCAAGGGAAACCGCCTGAATGACTTTTGCCTTTGATTTTTCTAAAAAGGCCTCAAAAACAAGGTTTTCGATATTGGCAGTATAATTTACAAGCGTTGCAGCACCCGTTGGCATTTTGCCCTTAAAAGTCCTTGTATAGCCATTTTTATCGGCAATTACGGGAATTTCAACGCAAGCATCATAAGGCAGATTTTCGATAGTGTCGTTATTTATAACGTTTGCATTAAAGGGAAATGGTGTGCCGTCGCCGATACGGGCATTTAAGATATTTGCCGCATACTCATCACTTGTTTTCTCGTTTATAGGTTTATTCATAAAGGTTTTAATAGAAACATCATATCTGTTTGGATTAGAACGAATTTTTAGCGAGAAAGCATATTCACCGGGATTCCAGGAAGTTCCCGTACAGAACTTTTCAATTAAGTCGGGACGTTTTCTGAACCATGCGCAATATTCGGAGTTGTGTCCGCTTGACTCGGTAACGTAATAGCCGAAAGTCTTGAAAATCTCGTTGCGCACCTTTTCTTTTTCATAAATATCTTTTTCTTCAATTCTTTGGCGGATAATTGGATAAATATCCTCACCGTCAACGGTAATTTCCGTAAAGAACGCCTGATGATTTATGCCCAAGCATAAGTATTTAAGTTCGCCTTCTTTTTGCGACCAGTCTTTTAACATTTTTGAAGTATGTTGAACGGAATGGCAAAGTCCCGTAACGTCAACCTTTGTTAGCGTTTGCATGGCTTTACAAAGCATGCTCATGGGATTGGTATAGTTTAAAAACACCGCATTGGGGCAATACTTTTCAATGTCCTTACAAATGTCAAGCATCAAGGGAATGTTCCGTAATGCTCTGAAAATTCCCGAAACGCTTCTTGTATCGCCAACGTTAATATCTACCCCATACTTTTTGGGAATCTCAATATCATATCGCCAAATATCAATATCGCCGTTAAATACGGTGCAAAGTACGCCGTCAGCGCCCTTTAAGGCTTCAACCCTATCCATAGTTGAAGTTATCTTAAAATTCACCTTGCGCTCATTTTTTATTCTCTCAACGCATTTTGTGATTTTTTTAAGATGATCTTCATTTATATCCATCAAACAAATTTCTGCATCAAAAAAGGCAGGATAGAAAGTAAGATCCTGAACTACCGCCGTTGTAAACTGTACGCTTCCTGCGCCGATAAATGCTATTTTCATAAAACTCACCTCTAAAAAAGCATATCAAAATTCAAACGCAAAGTAAATGGAATATATTGCTTTCTTTTATATAAAACCATTGATTTTTTGCTATTTACTGTTGTAAAATCCTAAAAATCGTAGTAAAATAGATATGTTAAGAGGTGATATTTTGTTTTTATACAGTGGTCAAAACGACAAAGAAGTTCCTAAAACTCACAGAAGCGCCCTTGTAATTTCTTGTGGCGTGGGTGCAAACCGCGATCACATGACATTAAGAAAAAACGGTCGGCGCGATTATTCACTTTTCCTTGTTGAAAAAGGAAAAATGCTTTTTGGAAACACATGGGTTACTAAAAATCAAGTGTGGATATATCCTCCCAACGTTTTTCAAGAGTACGTTACCTATAAAAAAGATAACGTCAGTTATTTTTATCTGCACTTTACGGGCAATAAACTTGATGAACTTATTTCATCCCTTGAAATTCCTTTGTGTACGGCACAAAACGCACCTGACGGAATTTTGGAAATTTTAAGAAAGATAAAAAATCTTTCAAGTAAAGAAGATAGTTTATCGGTTTTGAAATGCGAATATGAAACTTTAAAAATATTATCCCTTCTTTCACCGCCCAAGGAATCAAAATCAGGCACCATGAGCGCGGTAATTGAGGAAATGAATCATTCCTATTTTATGCCCTACGATGCAAAGCGTTTTTCGGATATCTGCGCGTTATCCGAAAGTCGTTTCAATCATCTTTTCAAAAAGGAAACGGGCATCGCACCGCAAAAATATTATAATATCCTTCGCATGGAAAACGCAGGCATACTTTTAAGGGAAACGTCACTTCCCATAAAAGACATCGCTTTAAAAACGGGTTTTTCCGATCCCCTTTATTTCGGGCAGGCATTTAAGAAGTTTTACGGCATTTCCCCCAAAAATTACAGAATGAAATAAATCATTTGTGTTTTATAATTCTTTATGATAAAATAAGTGTATACTAAACAAGGAGATCTTATTATGGACTATATTTTTACACCTCAAGCAGATAAATTGAAGCCATCGGCAATAAGAGAGATTTTGAAACTTTCTTCTGCGCCCGATATTATTCCATTTTCAGCAGGCAACCCCTCACCCGAAGCATTTCCCAAGGAGATCGTTGCAAAGATAACTGCTGAAATTATGGCGGAAAATCCCATCGGCGCACTTCAATATTCAGTTACCGAAGGTTATACACCTTTGCGCGACTATTTGAAAAAATACATGAAAGAAAAATATAACGTTGGCTCTGATGAAGACGACCTCTTAATTACTTGCGGTGCACAGCAGGTTATGAGCCTTTCTGCCGTTTCCCTTGCAGGCCCCGGCGATACTATTTTGTGCGAAAGTCCAAGTTTTGTTGGCTCACTTAACGCATTGAAATTATCAGGTGCAAACATTGTTGGAATCCCTATGGAAAATGACGGTATGGATATTTCGGCACTGGAAAAAGCCATTAAAGAAAATGAAAATATCCGTTTACTTTATATTATCCCCAACTTCCAGAATCCTACGGGCATTACAACTTCAATAGAGAAGCGCAAGAAAATTTACGAACTTGCCAAAAAGCACAACTTCCTTATTATTGAAGATAACCCCTACGGTGAACTTTACTTTAATGAAGCACCTCCCAAAACTATAAAGAGCATGGATACAGATAACATCGTAATTTATGCAGGCTCATTTTCAAAGGTGCTCGCCCCCGGACTTCGTGTAGGCTGGTGCGTTGCGCCCAAAACTTTAATTGCCAAGTTTACTGCAATTAAGCAGACTCAGGACGTACACTCCAACATTTTGGCGCAGATGATCTGCTATAAATTTATCACCGAGTATGATTTTGAGGGACATCTTGCCCATTTAAGAGAGATCTATACTAAAAAAGCACAATTCTTTATGGATCTTATGGATAAGCACATCGCCCCCGAAATTGAATATCAGAAGCCTGACGGCGGTCTTTTCGTTTGGTGTAAGTTGCCCGAAAAGGTTGATATGCCTTCATTCTGCACACGCTCGGTTAAAGAGTTTAAAACGGCAGTTGTTCCCGGAAGCGCTTTCGATATTGCGCCTTGTGAAAATCAGCATTTCCGCATAAACTACTCAACGCCTACCAATGAGCAGATCGAAAAAGGTATGGCTTACCTTGAAGAACTTAAGAAAGACGTTCTTAAATAATGGTTTATATTGTAGAAGATGACGATAACATTCGTCAATTAGTTGAATATACTTTAAATACTACGGGTATTGTTGCAAAAGGATTTTCCTTGCCAAGCCTATTTTGGAAAGAAATTAAGGAAAACACACCCGATCTTATTATGCTTGACATAATGCTTCCTGAAGAGGACGGACTTTCCATACTTGAAAAACTGCGTGCAACACCTGATTATTCCGAACTTCCCATAATTCTTTTAACGGCAAAAGGCTCGGAATATGATAAGGTTATAGGCTTTGAAAAGGGTGCTGACGATTATATTCCCAAACCTTTCGGCATGATGGAACTTGTTGCAAGAACGAAGGCTCTTTTAAGAAGAAGCCACAAGGCAAAAAAAGACGAACTTGTTTTTTCTTCCCTTTCCGTTTCAAAAACCATGCACACCGTAAAGGTCGATGGCGAAAACGTTGACCTTACCCACAAGGAATTTGATCTTTTGCTTTTTTTAATAAAAAACGAGAACATCGTGCTTACCCGTGATCAACTTTTAGACGAAATATGGGGTTATTCATTTGACGGCGAAAACCGCACTGTTGACGTTCATATCCGCACTTTACGGCAGAAGTTAGGTACGGCCAGTGCCATGATAAAAACAGTCCGCGGTGTCGGCTACAAATTTTCAAAGTGAGGTTTTTTATTTTGACCTACGAAGATATTAAAAGCAATAAAACAGTTCACGCCTATATTGAAAAGGCTGACGAATCTTTAAAGGCTTTAGGTTATACTGAGCATAGTTTTGCCCATGTAACTAAGGTTGCCACCACGGCAGGCGAGATCTTAGATTGTTTAGGCTTTTCCGCCCACGATGTTGAACTTGCCAAAATTGCAGGATATCTTCACGATATCGGCAATCTTGTAAACAGATACGACCATGCGCAAAGCGGTGCAACAATGGCATTTCGTATGCTTGAAGATATGCCCCCTGAGGACGTTGCAACAATAGTCTGTGCCATAGGCAATCATGATGAAGGCACAGGTTTCCCCGTAAACAGCGTTGCCGCCGCCCTTATCTTAGCCGATAAATCCGACGTGCGCCGTTCAAGGGTTAGAAATGCAGATATTCCCTCCTTTGATATTCACGACCGCGTAAACTATTCGGTAAAAGAGGCAAACTTAATTATCAATGATGATAAAACGCTTATTACATTATATCTTGAAATTGATACAACTTTAGGCACTATCATGGACTATTTTGAGATTTTCCTTAATCGCATGATAATGTGCCGAAAAGCCGCAGAAACCTTAAAACTTAAATTTTCACTTGTAATAAACGGACAGACGATAATGTAAAAAAAGAGGATGAGTAGAAAAACTACTCATCCTCTTTGTGTGTAGGATCATACTTTCTGTGAACTTCGTCTAAAATTATATGACTACTATCAATGGGTTTTCTCCCATTTATCGTCATGTCAGGACACGGCTCAAATATTGACTTTTTAGTCCTCTTTTTGCAATATCCGTTTTCGAAGTAATCGCAAAATTCAATTTCACAAATTTTTTCTTCTGATCTCATAAACTCACCTCATAAAAAAAAGTGCGACAACCGAAGTTGATCGCACCAAAAATCACAAACTCCGATGTCGCCAAACACAACTTTAATGCAGTATTTTAAATACACCATTTAAAGGGCAGAGTTTGCGTTTTTTAAAACACAATCCCTTTAATAGTGTATAAAAAAATGTTAAAACTACACATTCCAAAAATAGGAAGTGCAATACTGCAAAAATATTCCGTTGTGTTTGGCTATATTATTTTAACACAAAAAAAAGAATATATCAAGAAAATTTTATAAATCATCATTTTACCTTTCAAGTAACACAAAAAAATGGACGGATAACATCATCCGTCCATTTATGTTTTAAGATTTTTTGCAATATTTTACCGCAAACCTAAGAGTGCAACACAGTAATGTGGAGAATTTTTGTGTAATATTCTACCGCAACCCTAAGATTACCGCAAACCTAAGAGTGCAAAAAAATCCACAGTACAAGGCGCGGTGTTCTGAACGCGAGGGCGCTTAACGGGGTCCCCGAAAAGCAGTATTGCTTTTTGGGGAAAAGGAAGCACAGCGAAGCCAAACAGGTTTTGCGCACTTGTGCGTGAAACCGCAAAGCGAAGCTTGTGCTGACGCGAACCGCAGTTGCGAAGATTTCTCGTGCTCGGCTATTACTCGGCGGAGAACATAGACTTATCTACACCGCAAAGAGGACATTCAAAATCTTCAGGAAGGTCTTCAAACTTTGTGCCGGGAGCGATACCTAATTCAGCATCGCCTAAGGCTTCATCATAAGTCCAACCGCAAGCATCACAAACGTATTTCATAAATTAAAATTCCTTTCATTAAATTTCTGTTTTCCACAAACCGTGGAGATTGCAATATGCATAAACCGCTATTGGCTTTTCGTCAGTTACCGCAAAGGTTACAGTTGGCTTGTCACCAGGCTGCAAAGCCTTGCGCTGACCACCACGGTCTGTTTGTAAATAAACCCATGTGATGTAATGGTCATCTGTCATTGGATGTTCAACTTCACCGATTGTAGCTGTTACAACATTACCTTCAAAAGCTA
>JAZULU010000180.1:0-1578 GCA_045603265.1 Clostridia bacterium | reverse complement strand
AAAGCCCCCGAAAACTAAGTGTTTTCGAGGGCTTCTTATTTAAGTAAAATTTATTCTTTATTTTTTAAGAAGCATTTTTATATCGGTTGAAGCAAGTATCCCGCATATTACAACCGTAATGGCGCAAAGAATTGTTAATGGATTTAAAACGCTGAAATCTTTAAGTATTATAACCGTAAAAATAATTGCATCTGCCTTCATAACCCAGCCGCACTTTCCTATTTTTTTGTCTATCATATATTAAATTTGAGGATTTGTAAATTATATAATAGAATTTGAAAAAACCACTGATAACACAAAGGAAACGTTCCCTTGTGTCACAAATGAACTTGATAAAATTATTTGCGACTGAATAATCGCAAAATCTCCCTTAAAAGTTGGTTATTTAAGCTAAAATCTATGATAACAAGTAGAAAAAGGAGACAAGAGGACCGTCCCCTTGTCTCCCAAAACATAAAAACCTCCTTAAAAAACTTTATCTGTTAAGCAATCCCTTATATTGATTTACAGAGCGGTATCTTTTATTGTACTCCGTGTCCGTTATATATTGCATATAGGTGGCCTTGGAGTCATCAATTCCCGCAACCTTGTGGGCATCAAGGGTAGCGTTTTTGAAATAGCTATCGTATATTGCCTGAAGCTCAGGAACGGTCATTCCAAGCTTTTGAGCAAGAACGTTAAAGAATTCACTTTGCATTTCAGTATATTTATTGATCAACGGAACAACTACTTCTTCGGTAAAGGGGAAGCAGGTTGTTGTAATCTTGTGCTCATAGAGGGTGATCAACGTGAAAAGCTCGTCAACGGTCAAGGTTTTATCCTGCAGGAAATTGACGAGGTTGCTATAGAAAATTCTTGATAACATAACCGTTGAAGTGTTAAACATATAGCGAATACGCATCTCCCGATCCTTTATATCGGTGCCGTATTTTGCCTCATATTTATCCATAAAAGATTCGTTGCAGAATTTCATATTGGCGGCATAATTCATTGCACAAAGCATATTAAGCACTTCAATATTATCTTCCTCGGTTTCGCAGTTAAAATAAGCAAAAACGTCCTCTAATGTGCCATAGAGAGATAAACACTCAAAGGTATCCCACTTAACGTCTGAATCAAGAAGTGTTGCAAGCTTGATCATATCCAGATATTCCACGCAATCATTATAGCTTGAATCTTCCCTTGAAGAAACCTCGGTGTTGGTAATGGTCTCGGCAGAGCCTTCAAAAAACAAGCGAAGACCTAAAGGCTGGTTTTTAAAATCATCACTAAAACAGTAGCAATAGCCGGAACGGTAGGCAAAACCTGAAAAATCTTGCTCAGCGCTGCTGCTGCTCTGTATAATATGGCAGGTTTCGTGAATGATCGTTCTGTCATATCGGAAACTTGGATAGTAATTAGTTTCAAGATACAGGCTGTTATCTTCGCTTGAATGTGCGCCGTACCCGAAGCCATCCATCTCACATAAAACAAGCATTGAAAGCTTTTCCGATAAAAGACGAGCATCATTTTCAGGGGCGATCACACCGTATTTTTCAAGAAACGGAGCCATTTTATCACAAGCATATCTTATATGCT
>JAZULU010000179.1:0-4736 GCA_045603265.1 Clostridia bacterium | reverse complement strand
TTTATTGATATCATCAGTTTCAACGATTTCGTTTCCATATTCACTTATAAGTTTCATAAAAATATCCTCCTATAATATAAAAAGGACTTCAGCAACGTGAAGTCCTTTTATTCTTTAATTCACTTTAGCCTTCAAGTGCAGCATAAATATGATTTAATCTGCTCTTCTTAACGAAAACATCATAATAAAGTCTGTACTGGAAGAGATATGCATCTGCATCTGTGTTCTGATTAGGTGTAAAGATTCGAAGCTGTTCTGTCTTTTTAACAAGACTTGCACCACTCTTGGGCATTACAAGCATATGAACTGTCTTTGCACCTTCTGCAGGAGTAAAACCGCCTGCTTCTGTGCCTGCGCCGGCATCAAACACATACATGCTCTTCATGCGATCGGCCGCTACGGGAATAATTGCAACGTCATTGATCTTCTTAACCTTAATATCAATGTTGCCCTGCTTGAAATCAGAAGTGATGATCATTCTCTGAAGTTCAGATGCATTCATAAGCGCCGCATAAGCATTGGGATCCATAAAGCAAACCAGTTCTTCGTCAAAGCCTGCCTGCGCCTGAACACTGTTTGTTAATTTTACAAAGGTCTTATATACGGTGCTCTCTGCATACGTTTCCGTATGTCCCTTGCTTGTCGCTACGCCCGCAAGTTTTGAAATAGCGTACGCATCCATTTCAGGGATAACCTGAGTGCGCACATATTCCTTAAGTGTTTTTCCTGCAAGTCCTGCAATGCCTGTTTCATCCATATCCATTCTGTCAAGCTGAAGCTCTCTGCCTCTGTCCTTTGAAAGAGTATATGACGTATTTGCAACGGTAATCTTTCCCTGGGGGAAGCCGTTATCGCGGTCATAATCGCCAAGACCTACAAAATCAATATCGGGAATGAGTACAGTTTTTGCGCCTACAAATTTTGCTGCAAACGCATTATCAGCCAAAAAGCCCGTTGCCGATTTCTGTATTACGATGTTGTCAAGCTCAGAAGCATATTTCTGAGCATATGCAATTGAATTAAGTGCCATATTTCATATTCTCCTTTTTTATGATCGCAGACTGTTTAAAAGTGCCATTGCTGCCGGATCATTTTCTTCGTTACCGCTAATTTTACCGGCCGATGCTTTTGAATTGGTTGTCGCCGTCTGCCTTGCGCCGTCAATTCGTTTTTTTTCTTTTTGCTGATATCGCAGATATGCATCGCAAAGGTTTTTTCCTTTTTCAGCTTCCTTTAAGACATCCTTTGGGACATCCGAAAGGCTCTGAATGCTTGGAACATAGGTTTTTAACTCAACAAACTCATCAGCTATTCTGCTTTCAAGCGTTTCTATCGCCTTTTTTTCCTCTGCTTCTTCAGCCTGCTTGCGTTCGTTCTTCGCTTTTTCAAATTTAGATCTGTTTTCAGTTCTGTATTTTTCCATAAGCACATCGACTATTTCTTTCTTATCGCTGCCAATGTTATCAATGATTTCACTTTTATGCAGATCTTCTTCTGTTTGTATGTACTCTTTAAGCAATTCCTGCGGGGTTTTCCCTTTAATTGCCGCTAAATACGATAAATCATCAAGCATTGGTGATAAACTATCCAATTTCATTCCCTTTTGGGCAAAATCAACAGCTTCCTCGCGCGATAATTCCCTATCTTTATGATTATATCTTACAACAAACGGAAGAACGTCTTTTGAATCATCAAGAACTTCCGCGCCATTATCCTCTTCTTCAATTTCTTCAGATTCCTGTGGTTGGGTTTCGTTATCTATTGTTTCAGAAGACATTTCCTCTGCTTCAGGTTGCATGGTGGCTTCCATTACATCGGTATTTTGTTCCATTGTTACATCCTTTCTGCCCTATGGTTGGGGCATATATTAAATATTACTTATCGGCTTGTACATCGCCGTTATAAGTCCAAAAATTTTTTAGTTCACGGTCTTCTCTTTCACGTTTCTTTTTTTCCTCTTCGCTTATCGGTATTGGCTCTATCGTTTTCTGTCGTTTAATCCCCAGAAAAAGTCCTGCAATTATGCAAGCAAAGCAAATGCCAATCCATAAAGTGTTTAAAATCAACATTAAAAGAAAATCCATCAAAACCACTCTCCCTTCATATCATCCGGTGATAATCCATGTTTCATGTCGTAATATTCTGTTGCTGTTGGTTTTTGTTTTTCTTTCGGATCTGTAGGTTTAAAGAATCTAACATCATAGAAAGCATATCTCAAAGCATCCATAAGGTGATTGTTTGAATCTTCCGGTTCATTGATCCCATTTTCATTTTTATCTTTTTTATAGCAATATGATTGAAGTTCTGCAATTGTATTTATACACGATGGATGCACGTAGATTTCATATTCTTTAATAGCCATAATGCCATTTATAACACTATCCCTGCCCTTAACAGAAGGCTGAATCCTTTGAATACCTAAACGTCTTAAATCATCGTTAGATTTCGGTTCCGCAGCATCTGCTCGAATACGTTCTTTTGAATATCCCTTACGTTTAATCATTGTTGCAATATCGCTATTGAGCATCTTATGTTCATAATGCTCATCGTATATGTATATTTCTTTTTCAATAGGATTCGCCATAAAAGCTATAAATGCCGTTGGATCGTTTGTATAACCATAATCGAGCCCGAAAAATGCATTATATTGCCATGATAAATCAACCTTTCTCCCTGCATTATCATAACAAATTCCAAGTGTTTTATAATCAAATTCAAGAACATACCAATTTTCAAATATAGTTCCTTCTGCAATACCCCAATTTCCTAAGCCGGCAACATCATATTTTCGCGGAGATTCTTTTTTCATTCTCTCGAATATTTTTTTGTCCGTCTCATCAAGAAACTCATTTATCATATAATTGGTTGTATATATATCAACGCTCTCGTCTGTTTTATCAAAGAATCTTTTTTTTAGCCAATGCTTTTCACTCCATGGATTAAATGTTATCGTTGTTTGCTTAAAAAGATTTTCAGGAATATTTCCACGAGGAACAGAAAGGTCTAATTTATCGAAATCTACTTCAGAGGCTATCTCGAAGGCTTCTTCTATCCACACCCAGCAGAGATAACCTTTTGAAACTGTTGTTGATGCCAACTTTAAAACGTCATCGAAGCCGCGGAATAAAACCTTCTGCCCCGTTGGTTTATACGTCATTTCAAGTGGACTGATATTGTTTTGCCATAAATGACTCACTCCAAGTTTTTCTTGTGCCCATTTTAACTGTGCAAAGGTCGAATCCTTGTGAGTATTGAATACAGCGCGCACAACTAAAAGATTTGATTCAGGATATTTCATTAAACGATATATAAGATTTAATGCAGTAGTAGTTGATTTTTTACTGCCTTTACCGCCTTTTAAAACTCTATATCTTTTTTCGCTCTTCCAAAAATGTCCATACCCTTTCCCGACGATATCAGGCAAATATACTTTAGTCTGCAATCTTATCATCCCCTGAAAGAATCACAACAGTATTTCCACCATTTACATCATTTATAAAACCGCCTGCGGCCTTTGCGCGCAGTTCTGAAGCCTTTAATCGATCTTGCATCCTTGCTTCAGGATCATTCATTACCGTCGTCCAAAACTCGTTTATTTCCTGCATATCGGCTATATTTTGCTTATCCAACAGTTCTTCGCGATTTTTTATATGTTCTTCAAGTTTTTTCAAGTTTTCGTAACCTATTTGCGCAAAGGAGTGTTTGCTATTTGCTTTATACCCGGCAAGCTCTGCCGCTTCACCTTCGGACTTTCCCTGCTTATAGAAATAAATCCATTTACGTTGTTTGTCGCTCAGCTTTTTCTTGCCCACAAAATACCTCCTTTATGGTATATATTAACCCACCCTCTCCTCCTCATCACATGACTACGTCTAAATGCGATTGGTGGCATCTGATAACGTCCAACTGCCGAAACGTCAAGAATGGAGCAAAAAACAAAAAAAGATTATCATTACTGACAATCTTTTACAATAACATATTATCACAACCATAGTTGTTATAACTTGTTATTTTTTAAATTAATGTGAGTCAATGCTTCGCCGTGCTTGTGATTTGTTGTATCTAAACTATAACCTATTACATTTGCAATTTGCCACAAATACAGCTGTTTATACCTTCCGTTCGCTTGTTTTTCACCTATGTAATGCAATAACAATATATCCCTTTCGGTTATATCTCTCATAGCATATATTGCATCCGTAATCGACGTTTTAACAAGCAGAAGACGTTCTATTTCTTCATTGAGTTTAGCATCCATTTCCCCAATAAGTTTTAACGCTTGCTCCGGCATTGATACGTTTTGTGCACCGCCTGGAATATCGCAAAACCGACTGGTTTTAACAGATGAATATATGTCGTCGCGTTCCTTAATCAATATTTCAATATGCCGATCAATCTGCGCGAACTGTTTTAATATTTTTTTCTTTTCCTTATTCGTCATATTCAGTACCTGTTCAAACAAATTTAATCATGCATATTTTTTTCCGAGTCATATTTATATTGCTCTATACACCACATGATTTCATCGTGCATTTCTTCTTTATTTAGTTTTTTAAAGTTCCGTCCACGCATGCAAAGTTCACCATCTTTAAATAGATACAATTTAACTAGGGTTTCAGTTCCTTCTGATATTGCCTGGAGTAATACATAATTATCATGTTGTACTATTGTCATAGGTCCCTCTGCTTCAAATTCCAAATTTGCTATTGTATAACTTGAATGCCACATTCCTTCTT
>JAZULU010000178.1:0-7284 GCA_045603265.1 Clostridia bacterium | reverse complement strand
TCGTGCTAAAGTATGACTGTATCTTCCTGTTGCTGCGCCAATTTCAAGAATGCTCATACCATGTTTCAAATATTTTTCTATATACTTCATTGTTGTTATATATTCAACCATTCCACATTTTGAAACCAGACGATTATTTTCATCCTTGACCTTATAATACTCTGATAAATATTCTTTAACTTTCACAAAAACCTCCAAATAAAAAAGCAGTGCAAGCATATATAATAGCCTGCACTGCTTATATCAAATCTACATAGAAAGAGCTACGAACAATGATATAGCAATGTAAGCCCGCCGTTATGCCAAAGCATAACATTGACGGACTGCATATCTTTATTTAAAAGGTAAATATGCTTAATCATTGTAATTTCTCCTAAAGATTTTTTAAAATTATAATTATTCAAATGGATTTTGTCAACTATTTTATTCAAATGGAATTAAAACAATATGATTATTTTCATCAAATTCAAGACGTACACGGCTCATAGGTTGAATTTGTGCTTTTTCAAGCATTTCTGTGGGAATTTGCAATCTTCCGACACGGTCAACAACAACAAATTCCTTATGCGTTGCACCGGCGCCTGCATGTTCAAAAACAAGTCCTGACGTATCTTTATCGAGTTTAATATATTCAGTACTTGTTCTTCCATCACGAATTTTTATAACTCTATCAACCTTTGCAGAAAGTTTCATATCATGGGTAACAATAATTACGGTTACCCCTAACTCTTTATTTATCTTTCTGAAAAGATCAAGAATCATGTTTGCTGTTGCATTATCGACAGCACCGGTCGGTTCATCGGCAAGTAAAATTTTGGGTTCGTTTGAAAGTGCCATGGCAACCGCAACACGTTGCTGTTCTCCACCTGATAATGTAAAAAGTTTTGAATCTGCTTTATCACCGATCCCAACTAACTCAAGAAGTTTTCTTGCTTTATTATAATCGGGCTTTTTACCTATAATTTCCATAGGCAAAACAATATTCTCTATGGCAGATAAATACGGCAAAAGATTTCTTGCACTGTTTTGCCAAATAAACGAAACAATATTTCTCTTATAGATAAGCATTTCTTTATCTGTTAATTTTGAAAGATCCATTCCTGCCACAGTAATATTTCCTGCGCTCGGCTTGTCCAGACCTCCAAGTATGTTAAGGAAAGTACTTTTACCGCTGCCGCTGGCGCCAATTATCGCAACAAGTTCTCCTTGTTCAATGGAAATATCTAATCCTTGAAGCGCAAGAACTTCCGTTTCTTCTGTTTTATAAATACGAACGAGGTTATCACACGAAACTATAGGTGCCATATTATAAAACCTCCGTGTTTATCTTAATATCAGTTATTCGACCGTCATCAAGAGTATAAACTCTGTCTGCAAGTTCCATCATGCTTGCATCATGGGTTGTCATAATTACAGTTGTGCCTTCTTCTTTGATTATTCTATGAAACATCGCCATTATAATTCTTGAAGTTTCACTGTCAAGTTGCGCCGTCGGTTCATCAGCAAAGATAATACGGGGTCTATGAACAATAGCACGCGCAATAGCGACACGTTGCTGTTCGCCACCTGAAAGTTGATACGGCATATGGAACGCTCTGTTTTTTAAGCCAACAAGATCTAAACAGTGCAAAATTCTTTCACGATCCAAATCTAATCCTGCAATTCTAAGCATAAATTCAACGTTTTCATACGCCGACATTGAACCTATAAGTGCAACCGACTGAAATACAAAGGAAATATAGTTTTTCCTTATTTCATCGCTGTTTTCTTCCGTAATATCAGTTATATCGTGACCATTAATTAAAATTCTGCCTGAAGTAGGCTTATCAAGAAGTCCCAGAATATTCATTAACGTTGTTTTTCCGCTACCCGAACGTCCTTTAAGAATCGTTAAAGCATGTTCTTCAAATGCAACGTTAATATTTTTTAAAACCTGAACAGTACCATTCCCTGAAGGAAATTCGCGGCAAATATTAACTCCTTTAATAATTGTTGCCATATTATTCCTCCCCAAGTTTTATTGCCGTTGCCGCTTTTATTCGTTTAAGAATAAAGATGGCTGCAACTACAGAAACTGCTATAAGTAATGCTATAAGTACCAAAAGTTTCAAAATATCAACAAAATTTATTGAAATAACATACGGAGGCATTTGACCCATCTCTCCAAATGCCGATTGAAGCAAAGGTGCGAATAAAAATCCAGATGCGATTCCGGAAATAAGTCCAACAACAATTGACGCGGCACAAAGAAGTACTTCTTCCCACAAGATCATATGATAAACATCGTTAAATGACATTCCAAGTGCACGCATAGTACCAATTTGTAACATTCTGCTTTTTATTGAAATCATCCAATAAATTATAAAACCAACAGCGCATACAAATATTACTGAAATAAATCCTAAAGTAAGCGATCCGTTTGTTGCTTGCCTTACTGCATTTATTTGGCTTAAATATTGTTCTCTTGCGCCATTTATAATGTTTTCTAATCTTGCGCTTACTCTATCATTATAAGAATCAGCTGTTGCACCTAATTTTATTGTAAGTTGTTTTAACTCACTAACACTGTAATCTGTGTTCATCCACACACTATATCGCTGATTATTCGCAACTTTATCTATTGCACTATTATTTAAAACAACAAGATATCTGTCGCGTTCAATTCCATTTTTATCCTTAACTTTCGGATAATAGGTAGGCCATGCCTCAACAACCTCAATTATTTCAGCAGATACAACATCACTTGCCCTAAGTTTCGAATCTACTAAAACATAAATAACATCGCCTGCTTTTACACCCAAAATATCAGCAACATTTTTTGAGATAATACAAGTGTTTATATTTTTTTCCATTTTGTTGAGATAATAATCCATTTTTTTCGGCAAAATACTATCATCCCAGGTAATAATTTCGCCAAACTCATCCGGATTTATTCCCATCATTTCAACGTCATTTGTTAAAGATCTTCCTAAACGCGTATTAATTCTGGGTTCATTTCCGGTTATAACTTTGGTTGCATCTATTCCATCAACATCATTAAAAAGATATCTTCTGTTTACACCTGTGCTTAATGCATAATATTTTACATCGGCAATGATATCGCAAGGATATTGATAATCAGTACTACTATCAAGATTCTTATTTAATGTTCTGGCAGAAATAGATGAAAATACGCCTATTGCAATAGTCAAAGCAAGAAAAATAACAATAAACTTTTCCTTAGTTTCCATTCGAGAAACCCTTGAAAACGCAGAAAACTTATTTGCCTTCCAATTCTTTTGGTTTATTTTTAAAATAAGCCTTAAAACATATGGATATACAAGAACAAATAATAATGCAGTTGATGCAAAAAAACTTATTAAAAATACATAAGCAAGCGGTTGAATTCCTCCTGCCGAAGTAAACAATCCACCTTGTTGATAAACAAGAACATAATAAGCATAACCTGCAACAATACCAAAAACAACTGTAACCGCAGCAAGAACAATGTTTATCCATACGGGACTCTTTTTCTTGCGTTTTTGCTGTACAATCTCAATTTTTGCGGATTTATAAACAGGAATAAGCATTGTTACAACAGATAAAACTGCCGCTACAATACTAAATAAAATTACAGAAAAAGAAAGTTCTAATTTTAACGGTGCTCTTTGTGCAAATTCCAAAAAACCAGATGTTGTTCCTAAAATATTACACAAAAGCATTGCTAAAAGCGGAGAAACAATAACACTTATAAGCGCAATAGTTCCGCCTTGTAAAAAATAAAGTAATAAAATTTGCCCTCTCGAAGATCCTCGTGAATTTAACATTGAAATCTCATTTTTGTCGTTTTCAACAACAAACTTTGATATCATGAATATGAAAAATATCACAAGAATCAATACCGGTGAATAAAATAGCACAAGTAAAACGTTTACTGAATTAACGTTATCGTAGTAAGAAAGATATTGATCTATAGGCGGTACTTTGGTTGAAGAGTTTCCTGCGATGCCCCAATCAATAAGATTATTATTAAGTTCTTCCAACGCCGAGATTGTGCTTTCAATTTTATTTAATTCAAACTTAGTATAATCTCCTGCAAAATACCAAGTTGCTGTTGATGCAATGTTTTTTTCAACAAAAATATAATCATAAAAAAATGAATAATTACAATAAAATTCTTTTCCCAGATCATTATCAACAATCGTACTGTACGGATCGTCCTTATATTCATAAACACCAACAACTTTTATTTTTAAAAGACTTTTTCCATAATCACTTGTAACACTTTCAGCCGTATAGCCAACTTGAGCAATAGTTCCAACGGAATATTTACATATTGATTGTGTTGTCTTGCTGATCATTACCTCAACACAACCATCTTCATCAAGACGATTTTCAGGCTCACGACCACTAACAACAACTATAGCATTCTCATAACTGTTAGTAGCTTTAAGTACCGCATCATTAAGTGTTTTTTTTCCTTTATCCCTTATATCGCATGCCTTAAGCGTTGTTGAAGATAATGTAATACTTTCAACCATTGAAGGCATATTAAGTTTGGGATACAGATTATTTTGAAGATAGTTTGTGCAATATTCAAAGTTAGCAACATTTGCAGAACTATCATCTTTTTCTACCTTATCACTGTTACCCTTTTGCCTAAAAGAAGTAAGGGAACACGAAATAATATTTGCGCCGGGACTAATGTTATACTCGTTTTGATAGTTTTCAAGTTGGGTAACAAGCATTCTGTGAGAAATACCTTGAGAATATATCGGTATAGTTGATGCTATAAGTATTGCGACAAGAATTCCAACAAAAAGTGACATCATAAGAATTCTGTTATTCAGCATCTTTTTAAGAGCTAATCTTAACATTACCGCAACACCACCTTTTCGCCAACATTGATCCCACTAACTACCTGATAATGCGTATCATTACAATAGCCTACAACGATTCGCTTTTCTTGAAGTATACCTTTTTCATCAATTTGTAAAACACAAGCGTTTCCTGAATCATCAAGTAATAAAACTGCATTTTTAGCAATCAATGTACAATCCTCTTTTTCATAAGTAACAACAGAGAATCTTCCCGGAAAAGTTTCAGGTATTTTGCTTGCATCGCTATCATGTGTTGCAATAAAATCTCCGCTTCCTTCTAAAGGACAAGATGTCATAACGCCCTCGAACATATATGTTGAACCTTCAAAAACATATGAAATTATTCCGATATCGCCAATTTTAAAATCCTTAATCGTTTGTGCATCACTGGTAACACGAAGGCTATTGCCCACTTTATTTCCGTAAAAAGATTTTTCAATTTTGAAAAAACCGCTAATAATTTCTGTTTCTTCATATGGAACAGGCGTTGCAAATTCCTTTACTGGAGGAGGAACTTCCTCAAATTTTCCGCTTGTACATCCGGAAAAAACAAAAATAAAAGTTAATATAAATATCAACAAATAACTTTTTTTCATTTAAAAACTTCCTTTATAAAATTAATCAATATAATTTTATAATTTTTTTCATATTTTTTCAAGTATTACAAAATATGTTTACACTTTTTTTACATTAAAGCAGTGTATATATTGAAAATTATAAAAAATTGATATAGAATTGTCAATGCTGAGTCCTTATTTTGTTAAAATCGAGTATTATATTGACCGTTTTTAATCTTTACGATATAATATTAACAATATAGACGGAGATGAAGCAATGAAAAAAAATGATATTATAACTTTACAAATTACAGATATCAACAGCGAAGGTGCCGGTGTTGGCAGATATGAAGGGCAAGTTGTTTTTGTTCCCTATTCACTTCCCGACGAAACTGTTGAAGTTCTTATTATAAAAGTTGCAAAAAATTACGCTGTTGGAAAAATTCAAAATATTATCACTCCATCAAAATACCGTAAAAAGCCTGAGTGCCCATATTTCTACAAATGTGGTGGTTGTGATTTTCAACATCTTGAATATAACGAACAACTTAATTTAAAATGTCAGTCAACAATAAAAAATATCCAAAAACTTTCAGGTGAAAATATTAATATAAAAAAAATTGTTGGTGCTGAGTTAGTATGGAACTACAGGAACAAAGCACAATTTCCAATTTCAAAAGATAATGATGGTAATATTATTTTAGGTTTCTTTTCTCCAAGAAGTCATCGTGTAGTTTCAATAGATAACTGTAAACTTCAGGAAGAAAAATGTAACAGCGTTATTGAAGCCGTAAAAAACGTTTGTAAGCAACATAACGTTTCAATATATGATGAACTTAACCATTCAGGTGTTTTAAGGCATATAATAGCCCGTTCAGGCAAAAACGAACTTATGGTTATACTTGTTACCAACTCAAAGAAAAAACTGTCAGAAACCGTTGTAAACGCTTTAAAATCATCAATTCCTCAAATGACAACACTTGTACAAAACATTAATTGTCAAAAAGGCAATATAATTCTTGGAAATGAATGTATTGTTCTTTCGGGTAACGGCTATATTAACGATACTATGGCTGATATAAAATTCCGTTTAAGGCCTCTTGCCTTTTTACAGGTAAATACCGTTCAAGCAGAAAAATTATATAATATTGCTCTTGATTTCGCAGATCTAACAGGCAACGAAATCGTTTTTGATGCATATTGCGGTATAGGTATCATGAGTCTTATGCTTGCAAAAAAAGCACAAAAACTTATAGGTGTTGAAATCGTTCCCGAAGCAATCGAAACGGCTAAAGAAACAGCAAAACTCAATAATATTAACAATGCAAAATTTTACGTTGGTGCTTGTGAAGAAGTTTTACCACAATTACTCAAAAATAACGAAAAACCCGACATTCTTGTTGTTGATCCTCCCCGTGCAGGTTGTGAAGAATCCTTATTAAATGCTATCGCCGAAAATGATATAAAAAAAATTGTTTATGTATCCTGCAATCCCTCAACACTTGCACGCGATATTAAAATTCTTTCATCATTAGGTTACCAATCATCCGACGTTATTTTTGTTGATATGTTTTGTCATACAAAGCATATTGAAAGCGTTGTATGTTTAACAAAAAAGGATCTTTGATATGAAACTTAAAAAAATCAATATTAATATAAACGAATATCCTGAGAAGTTACACTATTACCTAAAAAGTTCAGAAATATTTGACAGCAGTTGCTCTAAAGAAGCAAAAGTTATCTACATAAAAGAGCATAATTGTTTTATTAAATCTTCTTGTAAAGGTTCATTGGAAAAAGAAGCAATGCTTACCGATTATTTTAATAAAAAGCATCTTGCTCCAAAGGTTTATGATTATTTTTCTGAC
>JAZULU010000177.1:0-4834 GCA_045603265.1 Clostridia bacterium | reverse complement strand
TAGGTCTGTGAAGCAGCACCGTAAGCAAGCATATCAGCGATAAGAGTATTAAGTTCAGCATCGTCCTTAGTACCATACATATTAAGTGCATAGTCCTTAACGCTGTATCTCTTAAGAACTGCGATTTCCTGACCATCTTTAACAAGATATGCTTCTACGTTATCGCCCATTGCCTGAGGATTGATGCCGGTATAAGCGAACTTATAGTAACCTGCATAATCACCGGATTCAACGAGAACGCCTGTAACAGAAGTTGTCTGCTCGTTACGAACGAAGTTCATAGTTGCATCTTCATAGCCTTCGCCAAGTGAAGCGTAGTAGTTAATTGTAAGTGTTGAGCCAAGTTCAAGATCTGCACCAACGATGTTGAAATCAGGTGTGATACCGATCCAACCCTTGTTCCATGAAGTGAACTTTGTTGCCTTTGTTTCGTTATAATCAGCTTCAACAACGAACTGTGTTCCGTTAGGAGCATAATCTTCGCCGATCTTGTTAAGGTTTATACGCATAAAGAGAGTTGAAATTGCAACTTCTGCGTATCCGCCATAAGCACCTGCAGTTATAATTGCATTGCCTGTTTCGGGGTTAACGGGAACCTTAACGGTTAAGGTAGCCTTCTGACCGGGCTTAATGAGAGCAGATGCACCATATCCATGCCAACCCTTTGTGGATCCATCAGCATTAGTTGGAACTGTACCCTGAACAGCATATTCAAGATTGATATCATAATCATTGGGGTTATAGAAGGTCTGAGTTGATGTGATGTAGTTGTTTACAACATTTTCAGAAGTAAATACGCTTCCGTTTGAGTTAACGTAGTAGTTATTTCCTGATTTCTCAAAGAGATAACCACTGGAAACACCCTTATACTCGATCGTTACATCATCAATAAGGTAATTAACTGGAACGAATGCGCCGGTATAACCAAATGCTCTGCTTGATGAAGCATCAAGACGAACGAAAACGTTTGCGGCATCAGCTGCAGCAACCCAACCATTATAGTTGTTATCACGAACGGGGATTGTTACTGTGAAGGTCTGCCAATCACCGGTTAACTGAATTCTCTTAGAATTGGAGTTATAGGAATTTGATTCACCGTTATGGCTATAAATCTTTTGGCCGCACAATGAAACGTCAAAAGCAGTTGCTTGGGCAAGTGTTGCAGCATCAAGGCCTTCGAGATAAGAAGCATCTTCAAGACGTGCACGAAGTGTGATCGTGTAAACGCCCAAGCCGTTACCAAAGTAACGAATGCCATCGTTATAAACATAAGGAGCTACCTTGAAGCCGGTTGTTGAATATTGCTGAGTGGGAACAAACTTAACAACCTTGTTGTTTTCATCAGTGGGGTCCTGAATGATGGTGTTTGAACCGCCGTTCCAAGTGGTCCAGCCTTCGATTGTTGTATCACCGATCTCACCCTGAGAAACGTCGCCGTTTACTAACTCATAAGGAAGATATACGGGAAGCTCATAAACTTCGCTCTTTGTTACGTTAGAGCCGGAACCATTATAAAGAGGATCGCCATTGGGGGCTTCGATAACTATACCGTCACCTTCCTGAGCGCCTGCAGAATATCTCTGGTTGATACGGATCCAGCATGCACTTAAGTCATACTCTGTGCCGCTTACAACTACCTTACCGTTTGTAACAGTTGCAGTTGAAGTAACGATCATAAATGAATCAGCAGGGATAGTAACTGTTGTTGTACTACCTGTTGCAGCATACCAACCGCCATTGTGCAATGTCTGAACTGACATATTAACTGAAACAGCCTGATCTGCAACGTTGTGGATCTTATAGGTATATTCCTTTGTGCCTGTGAAGCCTGTGGCTGCAGCTAATTTACCGCCGTTAAAGTAGGTATCAGCTGTATAACCGGTTTTTGAGGTAAGCTTAAGACCAGCAGGTGTGGGCTTAGGAGTAGGAGTAGGTGTGGGTGTAGGTGTAGGTGTAGGAGTAGGTGTAGGTGCTGTGTAGCTAATTGTTACGTCATCTACATAGTAGGTGAAGTAGTTATCAGCACCATCAAGCTTAAATGCCTTGTTTGAACCGTCAAGGCGCATATTAAGTGTATAAGCGTTTGATGCACCTAAATCATAAACCATATAAATGTTTTCAAGGAAAGCTTCTGAAATCTTTACAGTGTAGCTATAGGTATCCCACGTATCAGTCATTGTAAAGGCTGTACCGGACTGATAGGTATGTGTAGTTAACGTATAGTCATTGAAAACATAATCTTTGTTCTGATGCCATGCTGAGTTCAAATAACCATTGAACGTGCCACCCTTACCTGCTTCAGCCTTTGCCTTAAAGGTAATGGTGTAAGTACCTGCGCCGTTACCGAAATAGTAATTTTCAGCATCCTGAATAACGTAAGGACCAAGGTTAAAGGCTGCTGTATGATACTGTCCGGAAGGTACATGCTGGATAATGTGATTTTCAGCATTATCGGGATCCTCAATAACTGTGTTTGTTCCACCGAAAGGAGCTGACCAGTTGGTTGAACCGTTTTCAACATCACCGTTGGAAACTGCCTTAGGTGTAGGTGTGGGAACGGGTGTAGGTGTTACAACTACGTAATCAGGAAGTTCTGTTCCGATATAATCAAAGGATTTTGCAACACCGGCAGTGCCACCAGTCCAGTTTGCATCCTTTCCTGTCATATCATTGATGATATTAGCAGAAAGATCATTCTTAGCTACTAATAAGTAGGATGTGTCTACTGCTCTTGAGCCTGTTACTTTGTACTGGAAACGGAAGGTAAGTGCGGAAAGTGCACAAACTACAGTGCCATCTTCCAAAACATAATTACCGTTACCGTCAGTTTTAATGTTAATAGTCAAAGTGTTCATTGACTTTGCAGCAACCCACTCACTTACGGAAGGACAGTTTCCGCTGGACCAACCGTTCTGAAGCTGAATTTCGGGTACTGTGTCGGTTTCACCGATGTTATAAACATCATAAGCAAGGGTGATAACGTTATCAACTGCCATTGCTTCAGTTAAGCCCAAGGAAGCATTTCTCCAATAGGGATAAGCAGCATCGCCACCGGCTGTTGTAATTTCGTTTGCAACGCCAAGCGTTGTACCAACGTATTCGATTTCAACGTCATCAATGAAGTAGTTGAACTGTGCATCTTTAAATGCCTTTGAACCACCATCAAGACGGAGACCGAACTGATAGGTCTTTGCCTGGTTGCCGGTGTTTGCAACTGAGTTATGACGAAGAGCAACAAGCATATCATATGCCTTATCAAAAGTAAAGGTTTCAGTATATGTCTGCCATTCCTCTGTCAATGTAATAGTTTTACCAATATAATAGGTATCATGAGTGTAGGTAGCATCAGGAAGAGCTGCCTGAACCTGTGATGCGCTTAAGTGGTTCTGTGAGTTAATAGTAACAGCAAACTGCGCATTACCTGTATAGCTTGCAAAGGTTTCAGGATCAGCCTTATACTTAAAGGATATCTTATAAGCACCATTACCATGACCTGCATAGAAATAGTCAGGATCGTTAAAGATGTAAGGACCAAAGTCAAAGAAGATTGAGTGGTAAGCACCGCTTGCTGTAAGCTTTGCTACTGTGTTGTTTGCATCAGCGGGATCAGCTACTGCTGAGAAAGAACCACCGTGGATGGTGCCCCAACCAAGTGTGCTTTCTTCAAGAGTACCGTCACCAAACTTAACTGCAGGAAGTTCATACACTTTTTCAAGTGTGATGTTTCCGCCCTGTGCTACTAAATATGCAGGATCATCCTTATCTTCGGGAGCAAGAACAAAGGTATCATTTGCATCCATGCAACCTGCATCAAACTGGAAACGAACGGATATTGTCCAATAAGGAGCATAGCCTTCAAGTACGTTTGATGTGCCATCAGCAAATACTGCTTCTGATGCAGTGTATTTGGATATATTGGCACCGGAGCCTGCTTTAATAGCAATGCCGCCATCAGCAAGTTCATACACAGGGATTGCAATTTTAATATCCGTAGAAGCATTAGCAGCTACTGTTACGGCAGAAACACCTGTAATACCTGTAATGGTATCCCAACCATAGGTTGTAGTGCCACGGTTACCTCCCTGGTAATAGATCTGGAACTTAATGGAGGTTGCACCATCGTTGAACAATTTATAGTTACGATAGATGTAACCAGTGCGAACAACGTCACCTTCTAAAGGTTCTTCATCCCAAACTATATCGCTTTCATCAAAGAGAGCAGCGCTTGCGCTACCTGATGCCTTACGATAATATTCAGTGGCTGCTATGTCAGCAGTTGCCGTGATTCTGATACCGGCAGGATCCGTTGCTTCTTCAGCATTAACACCGAACGATACCATGCTTACACATGAAATGATCATAGCCAATGCAAGAACAAGACTTAAGAATTTTTTCATAGATATATCTTTCCTTTCTAATAAATTGTATTTTTATATACGCTATTATTGTACCGCTTTATGCTTCTTTTGTCAATGTTTTATTAAAAATTTTTACTATTTTTAATTGAATTTTTTTAACAAATATTACAGAATTATTAAAATACAAGATATTGGGGGAGATTTTGTCGTTTTTTAGGAAATATGCGCAGATGTGCAAATGTGTTTTGCGCGTTTTTTCGACGTTTATCTGATAATTGTGAACAAATGATTTACAAAACTGAGGGGTAGTAAACATTGCAAACTCATTCTCTCTCTTGCGCGCATTATAAAATAACTACCCTTCCGTCTTGCCTAACGGCAATCCACCTTCCCTGACAAGGGAAGGCGGGAAACTACAACCAATAAAATTAGGCTCCCCTTGTCAGGGGAGCTGTTGAGTGTTAGCGAAACTGAGG
>JAZULU010000176.1:0-11429 GCA_045603265.1 Clostridia bacterium | reverse complement strand
CGCAGAAGTTTAAAATAGCAATTTTTGTTCATATCAAGGCACTTGCACAGGGACATACAGGACGTATTTCCCTGTGTAAGTAACGCAGAGATGGGCAAAAATGGCATTTTAAACCGTTGTGGATTCGGCTCCCTTCGGCTATACTCTCACCTTATCTATTCTTATCTTACCTATCCTACCCTTACCTTACCTGCGGATCCACTTTGGATCCACTTTGGAACCATTTTGGAACCATAAAAAAGAGCCCTTAAAGAGCTCTTAAAAATTGATTGTAATAATTTCTTTTTCTACTGTGATCTTATAGGTTTTAAAATCGTCCTGAACTTCAAAAACCTCAATAGTTCCGCCCTCTATTTCTTTGGGAACAAGATCGTTTTTGATGCTTATATAAAACTCATTGCTCTTTGAAATGGTATCCTGATTTAAAACGTCAGTTACGTCAAGGGTTAAAACATCATTTTCAAAGTTCATTTTTGTGTGAACGTGGTACTGTGCCTGATGGCAGGCAAATGCCATGTTTTTAGATAACATTCTGCCGAAAATCTTCTTCTGCTTCAAGAAAAATTCCGCCCACTGATCAACGTACTTTAAGTTATCTTTGGGATCGCTGTGCACGAAATTTGCCCAATGGCAGCCAAGCACCGCATATATGGGATATTTGCCCTCTTCATTAAATTCTTTAACGGAAGCATCCTTTAAAGGCTCAACATCATAATGGTTCCAATCAACAAGCTCACCGTGTGTATTTAAGAAAATAATGCCCTTAAAATTTTCGGTCAGGCAATTATGCTCCGCCCACAGATTTTTCCAATACTTGATGCCGTACTTTTTGGCTTTTTCGGCATAGGAATCAACCACCCACTTGTCCTTATAAAGGCTTGCAGGGGAAATAATAGTTTCGATGGGTTTAGTGAACCCCCAAGAATTGTAGATTTTAAACCAAGCCTCCAAATGCTCATCAACGTACTCAGCGGAAACGGGAACGACGGGATAATCAACACGTCTTTCAGTTGCGCCTTCAGGAAGATCAAAGGAATAAAATTCCCTTGGGTTTCCGAAATTATCACCATTCTCCCAATAGCCGTGCATTGTGCCATGGAAGGCAAGATCAATATATTCGCTGTTCTCTATTGCCTCAAAGAATTTTTGTGTTTTTTCGTAATCGATCTCACTTGCTCTGTCCCAATTTTCTTCATCCCAGGTGGCGTGCTTCATTCCGCGAAGAACGTTATCCTTATCCCATTCACCGATGGTGAAACCGCACAGTAAGTGCATATCTATCTTCTTGCCGATCTCGTTTAAAACGATGTAATCTTCAACTTCGTGATCTCGATTTATTCCCGTGCGTGCAGGGCGACCATCCTTTAAGCCGTTTGTGCCGTGATGCCAGCCCATATCGTCCATAACTATCTGTAACGCTACGGGAATTTTAATTCTATCCATAAAAATTCTCCTTAGAAATATAATATGTTATATTTTATCATCTTTTATTGACGATTGCAATACAGAATTACTTGAAATCACACAAAAAGCCATTTAAAATCTCACAAATTGCTATTGACTTTTGTTTTTTAAAGAGATATCATCTAAGCAAGAATAGAAAACTATTAAGCAAAAATATTAAAGTTTTTTATTTATTTTTCTGATAGAATTTTTTTAGAGGTGATATTATGAAAGAAAAGATCATTTACCGCAAGGAGGGTTTATTTTCCTACTGCGGTTGGCCTACAATTCACAGAGATGAAAAGAATCTTTACGTTGCATTTTCAGGCAACCGCATCGGTCACGTTTGCCCCTTTGGCAAGAATCTGATGCTTAAAAGCTCCGATGAGGGGGAAACTTGGTCAATGCCCACAATCGTTAACGATACTGTTCTTGATGATCGTGACGCAGGTGTTCTTATAACCAAAGACGGCACAAAATATATTTCATTTTTCTGCCATCCCTCAACCTTTTACAGCAACAGTTTTTCAGAGGTTGAAAGAACCGTTAAGCCCGATTTGCGCCCCCTTGCCAAAGGCGCTATCGACGTGTGGCAGACTATGGACGAAAGCCTTTTAAAAGGTGGTTCATACCTTAAAAATCTTGAAACGGGCGAAGTTTTTAAATCTCCCGTTTCTTCGCCCCACGGACCTATTGAGTTAAAAAACGGCAAACTCTTATGGGTGGGCAAGGAATTTTATTCAGGCAACCTTAATAAAGGCTCAATCTACGCCTGCACCTTTGACGGTGAGAACTTTGAAGTGTTATCTGAAATTAAAATGCCGGTACCCCTTAATTTGGTACACGAGCCCCACGCAATAGAGTTAAAGGACGGCTCAATTTTAGCATCTTTCAGGGTACATTACGATAACGGCTCAGGCTTTTCGGCTATGACGATATATTTTTCAAAATCCTTTGATGGTGGAAAGACGTGGAGTGAACCTTATTCCTCAGGCTTTAACGGCTCACCGCCCCATTTTATGAGACATTCTTCCGGCGCAATAGTTTTATCCTATGCCCGCAGAGAAGAACCCTTTTATGAGTGCGTCCGTGTTTCCTTTGACGAAGGCGAAACATGGAGTGAAGAGTATATTTTATCCTATTCAAAAAGCAACGATATCGGATATCCCTCTACGGTGGAATTATCCGACGGTTCACTTTTGACGGTATATTATCAATATTATAAAGACGATGATTACACGTCAATTTTAGCAACTGAATGGAGAATGTAATGAAAGAACTTTTTAAACTTGATTCGGGAAACTACACCATTGAAGCCATAAAATTAAACACCGTTACCGACTACACCGATGACGTTGTAACTTTATCCACAACCTACGTTTTTCACCAAAAATCCAAAAAAGTTGAGGGCAACATTTTCATATTAAAAAACAAAGAGAAAAGTTATTCTATCATCACTTTTTCTGCTGATTATCAGGTGCCCACTCTTTTTGTTGAAAACTTGACCGTCTATTTAAGCGACGAAAATTTTGAGTTCGTTATTTTAGATGGCGACGAAAATGCAGTTCGCAAATATCTGTTACAATATGCGCCCGAAAAACTTATTACCATGTCAAACACCTGGGGCGACCGCAACGGTTTTTCCCGCGTTTGCGCTGACTTTGTAAAAAAGGAGATCGATGCAGGAGAAAAGATCGGTCTTGACATTATGCAGATCGATGACGGCTGGCAAAAAGGCGGAACTCAGGACAGAAACATTTTTGATGAGCGCGGATTCCGCACATTTAACGGTGATTTCTGGGAACTTAACAAAGAGCGTTTCCCCGAAGGTTTAGAGGAAATACAAAACTATGCCCGTAACAAAATCGACGTCGGCTTATGGTTTGCCCCCGATTTTCATGATCATTTTTCTCACTTTGACCGCGATCTTCAGGTGCTTGAAAATGCTTACAAAAAGTTTGGTTTCAGTTTCTTTAAACTTGATATGCTCTATATTGAAAACGACATTGATAAGGAAAAGTTTATAAATCTTCTTGAAAAATTAAAGGAGTTTTCCGCTTTAGAACTTGACGTTACCAACGGCAAACGTTTAGGCTATCTGCTTTCATTAAAATACGGCATAATCTTTTTGGAAAACCGCTATACAAAGTCGGCTGACTATTTCCCATGCCGTACTTTAAAAAATCTGTGGGAGTTATCAAAATACATTCCTGCCCAGTCCCTTCAATGCGAGATCGCCAATCCCGATCTTAACGATGATTGTTATGGTTGTAATCCGTTAAGACCGAAAAACTATTCAATGGATTATCTGTTTGCTTCCGTTATGGTGGCAAATCCCCTTTTCTGGATGGAAACCCAATTTTTATCGGAAAGCAGAATTGACGAATTAAATAATATTCTGCCCCTTTGGAAAGAGTTGCGCCATGAATTTGTAAAAAGCGAAATTATTCCTATTGGTGAAACTCCTGACGGTTTTAGTTTCACCGGCTTTAAGATTCAAGGCGAAAACACTTACGCGATTGTTTTCAGAGAAAATTGCGAAAACGATTCCTTTGATTTCGGAATTTCCGATTTTACCGTTCTTAAATCTAACGGCACCATAACAAAAGACGGCAATAAAATTGTTTTCTCAAAGAAAAATTGCTACGCCCTTTTAAAGATTTAATAATTGACAAAGCATATCGTAAGTGATATAATTTATCTATAAATATTTGGAGGTATTATATTATGGAACATATTAAGACAATTAAGACTCGTTCTTTATGCGAAAGTGCTAAAAACGGCGGTTGCGGCGAATGTCAGACATCTTGCCAGTCCGCTTGCAAAACAAGTTGCGGTATCGCTAATCAGAAGTGCGAAAGCAAGAAAGACGCTGAATAATAAAAAATGCCACCTTTGAGGTGGCTTTTTTTAAGTGTTATACATACATCAAGACAAGAGTGCGAGAAAATCCGCAAATCAGGGGCGTGAAGGTTAATTGCGAAAGAGCTTACATGGGCAGTAAGTGATTGAGCAATTATACCGCACACAACCCGCAGTTGCGGAGATTTCTCGGACTCGATTCAAGGAGAAAATATGATACACCAATACAAACTCAATGGCTACAATATAGTTTTAGATATCTGTTCAGGTGCAGTCCACGTAGTTGACGATCTGGCTTACGATATTATTTCTCTTTTTGAAGATAAAAGCAAGGAAGAAATAGTAGAAGAACTTTCAAAAAAATACGAAAACGTTTCGGAGTGTTATGATCAGGTTGCTGTTTTAAAAGAAAATGGCGAACTTTTTACAGAAGATACCTTTGAGCCTATGGCAAACACGTTAAAGGAAAAAACTCAAGGTGTTGTAAAAGCCTTATGCTTACATATCGCCCACACCTGCAACCTTAACTGCTCATATTGTTTTGCATCCCAGGGCAAGTACCACGGTGAGCGCGCAGTTATGAGTTTTGAGGTTGGCAAACGCGCCCTTGACTTCTTAATTGAAAACTCGGGCACACGCAGAAATCTTGAAGTTGACTTCTTCGGCGGTGAGCCTTTAATGAATTTCCAGGTAGTTAAGGACCTTGTTAAATATGCACGAAGCATTGAAAAAGAACATAATAAAAACTTCCGTTTCACCTTGACCACCAACGGTGTTTTAATTGATGATGACGTTATTGATTTTGCTAACCGCGAAATGTCAAACGTAGTTCTTTCCCTTGACGGAAGACGCGAAGTTCACGATCGCATCCGTGTTGACTATAATAACAAAGGCTCATGGGAAAAGATCGTGCCCAAATTCCAGAAACTTGTTCAAAAACGCGGTAACAAAGATTACTATATGCGCGGAACGTTTACCCACCACAATCCCGACTTTTTGGAAGATATTAAGACCATGCTCGATTTAGGCTTTACCGAACTTAGTATGGAGCCTGTTGTATGCCCTAAAGGTGATCCTTCTGAATTAACCGAAGAAGATCTTCCTATAGTTTTAGATCAGTACGAAAAGTTAGCGGAACTGATGCTTGAAAAAGATAAAGAAGGTAAACCCTTTACTTTCTATCACTATATGATAGATCTAACGGGCGGACCTTGCATTTATAAGCGCATTTCCGGTTGCGGTTCACGCACAGAATATATGGCGGTAACTCCCTGGGGCGATCTGTACCCCTGCCACCAGTTCGTCGGCGATGAAAAATTTAAATTAGGCAACGTTTTTGACGGTGTTGATAATATAGAAAAAGTAAATGAATTTAAGGCCTGCAACGTTTACGCAAGGGAAGAATGTAAAAACTGTTGGGCTCGCCTTTACTGTTCAGGCGGTTGTGCCGCCAACGCTTACCATGCAACGGGAAGTGTAAAAGGCGTATATAAATACGGCTGTGAACTTTTCAAAAAGCGCATGGAATGTGCAATAATGGTGCAAATCGCAAAGCTTTCAGGTGACGAAGAATGACAACTCCCATAGTTGATTTTTTAGAAAAATATAAAAACAAAAAGCCTGAACGCTATCATATGCCGGGGCACAAAGGCAAAAATTATTTAGGCTTTGAAGAATATGATATTACCGAAATTTCAGGTGCTGACAGTTTGTTTTCACCATCAGGCATTATAAAGGAAAGCGAGTTAAACGCTTCAAGCATTTTTTCCGCACACACTTTTTATTCCTGCGAAGGCTCGTCCCTTTCAATACGCGCCATGTTATATCTCGCGCTTTTGTGGGCAAAGGAAAACAACCGTTCAAATAAAATTTTAGCAGGCAGAAACGCCCATAAAACTTTTTTGACCGCTTGCGGACTTTTGGATATTGACGTTTCATGGATCTACTCTAACGATTCAACCTATCTTTCATGTAACGTTACTTCTGAAATTTTAGAAAAAGCCATTTTAAAGGAAAAAGAACTTCCTTGTGCAGTTTATATTACTTCACCCGATTATTTAGGCAATATTACTGATATATGCGCACTTGCACAGATATGCAGAAAATATAATATTCTGCTTTTAGCGGATAATGCACACGGCGCATACCTTAAATTTTTAAATAATCATCCCCTTGATTTTGGTGCTGACATGGTTTGTGATTCTGCCCACAAAACTCTGCCCGTTTTAACTGGTGGCGGTTATCTGCACATTTCAAAAAACGCACCGAAAATTTTTTTGGAAAACGCAAAAGATGCCATGAGCATTTTTGCTTCAACAAGTCCCTCATATTTAATTCTTCAATCCTTAGATAAGGCAAACGAACTGTTGCCCCGTTTCCGTGAGCGTTTAATTTACTTTGCGCCCTTTATCGGATTTATCAAGGAAAAATTAACCGAGCACGGCTACACACTTTACGGCAACGAGCCTTTAAAGATAACTATCAAAACAAAACTTTTCGGCTATAGCGGTAAAGAATTTAATAAAATTCTTGAGCAGAAAAACATTTACTGCGAGTTTTACGATTCAGATTTTTGTGTTTTGATGCTCCCCGTAAGTAAAGATGCTTTAATGAACTTGGCGGAAAAACTTTTTGAAATCAAAAAGCGCGAGCCAATAATTGATACCATGTCCGCACTTGGCGTTCCTGAAAAAGCAATGTCAATAAAAGAAGCAATGTTCGCTCTTTCCGAAAAAGTAAAGACCGAAGACGCTTTAAACAGAATCCTTGCGTCCCCTTGTGTTTCCTGCCCCCCTGCGGTGCCAATTATCGCCTGCGGTGAGGTTATAACAGAAGATGCCATCTCTGCATTTAAGTATTACGGCATTGATGAATTAAAGGTAGTAAAAAGGTGAAAAAATTTCACCTTTTTTTATTTTTGGGTATTGACATACATATGTTAATATTGTATTATTGTATTAGTACAATAGTACAAGCGGAGGTGATTTTGTGGCATGGAGATCTGAAATACCCGTTTCCAAGCAGATTGCGGAAAATCTGCGCCTTGATATTTTATCAGGCAAATTTTTAGCGGGAACACAGTTTCCAACAGTAAGGCAACTGGCCATGGAAACTTCGGCAAACCCCAACACGGTGCAGAAAGCGTTGGCGTTGCTTGAAAGCGAAGGTTTGCTTGAATCAAGGGGCACCATCGGCCGATTCGTTACAAGTGATGAAAAAGTTTTAACAGAAACTAAAATAAGATTACAAAAGGAGTACGTTAAAAACGTGCTGAAAGAAGCCGCTTCTTTAGGCATCAGCAAAGATGTCCTCATTACCTATTTAAAGGAGGGAGAAATTTGAACGCACCCATACTTCAAATAAACAACCTTACAAAAAGTTACACTAAAAATTTTCCCGTACTTAATAACCTTAATCTTACGATTCCCAAAGGTAAGATTATCGGGTTATTAGGACCAAACGGTTGCGGAAAAAGTACTTTAATAAAACTTATTTCAGGCATACTTATTCCCGATTCAGGTCAAATTCTCGTCTGCGGACAAGAAAGAAGCGAAGAATCTAACGCTCTTATATCATATCTGCCTGAGCGCCCCTATTTTTCAAACAGAATGAGGATAAACGAACTTCTTGATTTCTTTGAAGATTTTTATCCCGATTTTGACAGAAATCTTGCACAAAAAATGCTTTCCGACCTTAATATTTTAGGCAACCCCCAGTTGAAAGCGCTTTCAAAGGGTACAAAGGAAAAAGTTCAGCTTGTGCTTGTAATGTCAAGACGAGCAAAACTATACTTGCTTGATGAGCCTATCGGCGGTGTTGATCCTGCAGCAAGAGATTACATTTTAGGAACAATAATAAATTCCTACAATCCCGATGCTTCGGTTATTATCACCACGCACCTTATTTCCGATATTGAGCCTTGTTTAGACGAATTTTTCTTTATGGGCTACGGCGGACAGATCCTTCTTTCGGGCAATGCCGACGAGGTGCGCGAGCGAGAAGGCAAATCTCTTGACGAACTTTTCAGGGAGGTGTTCAGATGTTTAAGAAGTTATTAAAATATGACTTAAAATCACTGCTTTCCATTTGGTGGATAGGCGCGGTAAGCCTTCTTGTGCTTGCCATTCCAACAGGTTTATGCGCGAAAACTCTTATTACAGTAAACTATTTGCCCTACGTTGACACCTTCTGCGAACTTTGGATATTTATCTATTATATACTTTTAAGCGCATTCAGTTTATTCGGAACGGTACTTCTGTTTATAAGATACTATTCAAACTTTTTCCGCGACGAAGGTTATCTCACCTTCACCTTGCCCGTAAAAAGAAGTTCCTTATATCTCTCAAAGGTGTTAAGCGGTACAATAGTAAATATTTTGTCAACCTTAACCGTAATTGCATCGGTATGTATAATACTTGCAATCACGCCCGACAGTAAAAGCGATCCAACGCCCATTCTTTTTGAGATAGTTCCCGATCTTATAAAAGGCTTCATTGAACTTATCAAAATGGACGGGTTCCGCGTGCTTTCGTTCTTATTGTTTTTCCTTATAATATGCGTGCTTTACGCGGTGCTTTCAGTAACGGTGCTATATCTTTTCATAACCATTGGCTCAACCATCGTAAAGAAGCATAAACTTGTTGCAACCATCGGTCTTATGTACGGTGCAAGTTTTGTTTCGTCAATGGTTTTGATTCCCGGCTTTATACTTGTTACCATATGGTTTTCAAGCGTTGACTATCTTTTTGCAAACGGCATTACCGAAAATGTTTCCTTTGCGCTTATAATGCTGGTGATGGCTTTGATAATTGCCGCCCTTACTACGGTTATATCCCTTATCTCCCTTGCAACTACCGGCACGTTAGAGCGCAAACTCAACTTGCAGTAAGGAGGTATTTTTATGAAAAAGAAATTATTTATTTTCCTTACGGTAATACTTCTTCTTGTACCCATACTGGCAAACGCACAAACCGAATGGTCTTACAATAGAGATACTGACAATATAAATTACGGAACAGAGCATTTTACAAGAGAATATCTGCGCCTTGGTGACGGACTTCTGCCCGAGCACTACAACGTTTACAAAGTCGAAGATGATGGCGAAGTATTTTATTTGCATCAAAGAGATGATAACTATGACCTTGTTGTTCTAAGCGATTACCCATCAACTGTTGAAAATTTCTCCGTTCATCTTTCTGTAGACGGCAAAAAAGCCTACGAAAAGTTTTTAAATGGCGAATTTTTTTCCTATATGCTTTTTGACGAAAGCGCTTCCTATACTGCCGGTTTTAACGGCGCATACGTTAAATCTCTTGACGATATCAACCCCACAATGGATATGCCCGTTTCATCACTTCAACACTATTCACATTTTGACGTTGCAGGCATTGACGAAACGAAAAGTTTATATCATATTCACGGTGCTATCTACGATATATACAACAATTATTATTACATAAATTACGATGCCCTTGATAACTCCTATTTTGACGCTAATGGAAACTTTTCATATAGGCGCGGCAACGTAAAATTGGCGCGGGTGCCTGAAAACATTTCTCGCCAGATCAGATCGTCCGTTTCAAATTTCACCTACAAATATAACAGTTATACCACAACCTACGATGCCTATAATACTGCTAACAAAAGCATCAGCGAAATAGCGTTGTTTGTTATCAGCACCGCCATTTTAGGATACGTTCTTCCCCTTGTGCCGTTTATTTTGAGCCTTGTGTTTGCCCAATCTAAAAAAGCAGTTTATCCAAAACGTTGGTATCTGCTAACGATCTGTTCAGTTCTATGGATGATACTTGCTACCTGCATCGTTGTCCTCCTACTACTTAGTTAAAGGAGTTTTTTATGAAAAAATGTGATAAATGTCAAATGACCGTTGATGCAGAACAAGTCTGTCCCTACTGTAAAAATGATATAACCCTTGCCGAATTTTTTGAGAGCAAGGAAAAGATCGTTTTAAACAAATACTATTTTTTGTATCTTGTAAAGCAGTTATGGTGCTCGGTTTTAGTAACCCCCATAATCATATATCTGCTTATGACAAATTACGTTTACGATATGAAATACGTTTATACCGTTTACGGAATCCTTATTTTAGGATATTTTTACGGATTCTTTGAGCGACCCTTTTTAAGATTCTATCAAAAATATTTTTCAAGCAGTTATATCGGATCTTTTAACTATCGCGTTGAAAAATCCAAGATAACGGGACCGCTGGCAAAATATATTCTGCCTATAGTTTCCCTTTTATTTACCATTTTCCTTGTGGCAATGTCTAAGAAAATGGGCATGTAATAAAAACGGAAGAAGTTTTTTGACTTCTTCCCTTTTTTCTATTTATACTCACTTAAAAAATCTTTATTTACTTCAAACAGTTCATCGCACATATTGCGGACTTCAGTTCGATTATTTTCATTTTTTCCCTCTTTATTCAATTTCATAGAAAGTCTTGTAGTGATCACATGTAACAAAGATCATATAATAAAAATAAAACTATCTTATGATCTCGTATTCAAACACATTTAAACCATATTTTTTATATTTTTCTCTAAATTCAACATATTCATCCAAAGTTTCGTGAAAAATAATTATTTGTTCGTTAAATTCCTTTGGCAAAGTATTTTCACCTTTTATAATCAACTTGTCTGCACCACATTCGCTACGCAATAAATCCCAAAATGCATTCCAATTTTTCCCATACCATTCAGGAAAATCAAAGGCAACACGTATTCTTTCGTGGACTTCAGCTAAATATTTACAGCCCGACAAATCCAATTCGATTATTTTCATTTTTCTTTCCCTCCTTATACAATTTCCCTGGACGCCAGCCTTTGCTTATAATTTAAACTTTTTGAAATCTTGGGTAATAATTCATTGCCATTAACAGCTGCTATAAAAATCGCTGATTCTAAACTCAATTTATACACTACTTTCGTATTATAACATTTTTTAGCACAAAAGTACAGTTTAAATCTTCGCGCGCAAGTGTTTTGATGAAATCGTGAAAGATATTATTAAAGAATAGATAGTACAAAAAACGTGTGACATTCTAATTTGCCACACGTTTATCATTCCCTTTAAGGAATCGACGCATATTTTTTCTATTTATACTC
>JAZULU010000175.1:0-5251 GCA_045603265.1 Clostridia bacterium | reverse complement strand
TAAAAACATACATCGTGTAATCAAATGATCTTCGACACGCTATACAGAACAGTGAATTTGAATTTAATATAAAAAGCAGTTGCAGTTGCTTGGGTCGTTGCAATGAAGGGCTAAGATTTTGCAAGGCTTTTTAAGACTTTTGCGTTTTATCTGATAATTGTAAAATTCTGATTGCATAAATTTTAATGTAAAAAAGTTGGACACATCATTTTAGGTTTTTCCTAAACGATGTGTCCAATATTTTTTTTGTAAATTGAAAGGGGGGCTTACGATGAAAACAATAAATTTAGTGTTGAAATAAAAAAAAGAATATGTTATAATAATTTAAAAATTTTAACTTTTGTATAGTTCGTTTTGAAATTTTTGATGCATTTCTGGAGAGAAAAAATGAATTTTTTTAAAAATCTTACTGTGAAATATGAAACTGATGTCTTTGTTGCCGGTGGTGGTGCGGCGGGTATTGCGGCAAGCGTAGCGGCGGCACGGTGCGGAAAAAAGGTATTCCTTGCAGAGTCAACGGGGTGCTTCGGTGGATTGGGTACTTCGGGTATGGTTCCTGCTTTTGCACCTTTTGATGACGGCATAAACGTTCTTGCAAGTGGTATTGGATACGAAATAAGAAAAAATGTATCAAAGCATTTTTCCCTTGATTCTTATTGGACGACTATAAATGCAGAAGAGCTAAAAAGGGAGTACGATAGAATAATCACCGAAGCAGGAGTTGATTTTTCCTTTTTTACAACGGTCTACGACGTTGTAACTGTCGATAATAAAATTGAAGCGGTTATTCTTGGCGCGAAAAGCGGTCTGTTTTCTGTGAAGGCAAAGGTTTATATTGATTGTACCGGCGATGGTGATTTGTGCGCATATGCAGGTGCGAATTTTCAAAAGGGCGATGAAAATGGTGTAGTTATGCCGCAGACTCTTTGCAGTCTTTGGACAAATATTGATAAGAGTAAGGTAAAGCATGCACCAAACGCTTTTGTTGAAAAAGCATATAAAGACGGAGTGCTTTCCAATGAGGACAGACATATTCCTGGTTTTTTTTATGACGTAAAGGGAATCGGTAGAGGAAATATCGGGCATACCTTTGATGTTGACCCTACGGATGAAAAATCATTGTCAGGTGCGATGATAAAGGGAAGAAAAATGATGCTTGAATACGAAAAATATTTTAAAACGTATTTTGAGGGTTATGAAGATATGGAACTTCTTGCAACAGCATCGATTTTAGGCGTAAGGGAATCTCGCAGAATTACTTGTGATTATATGCTTAATGTGGATGATTTTATCAACAGAAGTGTTTTTGATGATGAGATCGGGCGATATTGTTATCCCGTTGATATTCACGTTAAGAATACAGATAAGAAAGAATATGAGCGCTTTGAAAAAGAATATAACGAAAGCTTAAAATACAAAAAAGGTGAATCTTACGGTATTCCGTACAGATGCCTGATTCCTGTTTCATTATCAAATGCTTTGGTGGCGGGGCGGTGCATTGGTACCGATCAAAAAATGCAGGCATCAATCCGAGTTATGCCGGGGTGTTTTATTACGGGACAAGCGGCAGGAATTGCTGCAGCACTTGCTTGTGAAAATGCAAACGTGCGTAGTATAGATATAAAGGAATTACAAACAAAATTAAAAGAACTTGGCGCCTATTTACCAAATGCAAAATAAGAATATTGGTAAATGAATTAACCTCTTGCATAATTTTAATATAAAAAAGCGGACACATTATTTTAGGTTTTTCCTAAACAATGTGTCCAATATTTTTTGTAATTTGAAAAGAGTTTTACAATGAAAAATGAAAGTAACAAAAACTATTACGTTTGAAGATACTTACAATAAGTATCTATAATGTTGCTAAAAAAATTATAGACAAATAACGGTGAAAAGTGATATAATATATAAGAAATATTTTTAGAAGGATGTTGATCTTAAAATGAAACTTATTATTAAAAACAACTATGATGAAATGTGCGCATGGGCGGCACAGCATATTGCTGATGCAATCAATAACCATAAAGAAGACAGACCTTTTATTTTAGGTCTTCCTACCGGCTCATCACCTCTTGGTGTTTATAAGCGCCTTATTGAAATGAATAAAGAAGGTAAAGTAACCTTTGAAAACGTTGTAACCTTTAATATGGATGAGTATGTTGGTTTGCCTCACGAGCACGACCAGAGTTATTGGTATTTTATGCACGATAATTTCTTTAACCATATTGATATTCCTAAAGAGAATACCAACATCTTAAACGGTATGACAGACGATCCCGAAGCAGAATGTCAAAGATATGAAGATAAAATCGCATCTATGGGCGGAATTGATCTGTTCCTTGGCGGTTGCGGTGTTGACGGTCATATCGCTTTTAACGAACCCTTTACTTCATTAACTTCCCGTACAGGTGTTCGCGCATTAACGGAAGATACCTTGATTGCTAACTCCCGTTTCTTTGGTAACGATCCTAACAAAGTTCCCAAAACTGCACTTTCGGTAGGTGTTGGAACAGTTTGCGATTCAAAGCAAGTTCTTTTGCTTATTAACGGTCATCATAAAGCACGCGCTCTTCGCCATTGTGTTGAAGGCGGTGTAGATCACGCCTGGACAATAAGCGCACTTCAACTTCATAAAGACGGCATTATCGCCTGCGATGAAGCCGCCTGCGGTGAATTAAAACTTGATACTTATAAGTACTTTAAAGAGATCTATAAGAACGAAAAGTAATAATAAAAGTCCGATGTAAAAATCGGACTTTTTTGTTTAACCAAGTAAAATTATAGGAATGTATAATGGAACAGATCTTCCCACTGCGCTGACTTCCAGGACACATCTGTTTTGTGCGCTTAAAATTTCGCCTGCTTTGATTGTAACGTCAAACTCACATTTTGCTTTCTGGTGGGCGTTAAAGTGGGGCAGGGTAATACTGCTTTTTGCATTTTCAACGAAAAAACCATCGGGAAGCCACCAACGCAGTTCAAGGTTATATAACTTGTTATCAAAAACGCTGAAATTATTTTTAAGTGTAATATGAATTTTCTTTTCACCGTTTGGCTTTATTTCGGGTGTACCGTCATAAGCGACTATTGCTGTTAAAAAGGCTGACTCAACGGTTATTGAATTTGGTGTTACCGTATCAAGAATATCTTTAAAATATCTGTTATCCACAAATTTTTCAAAGGTGTTTTCGGGAAGATAATCATTATCAGAAACAAATTCAACGGCACTTCTTGATAAGTGAATTACTGAAGGTGCCTGGAAAATAACTCTTTCGCTTAACTCGGTGCAGGTTGCAGGAATGTTTCTCGCAGAACCGCCACGGTTAATTGAAATTGTTACTATATCATCACCGATATGCTTTTTCCAATCTTCGGGAATAATTTTGTTACCGCCTAAAATACCTAATGTTGCGCCAACAGTTGCGGCGGTGCAGTCGGTATCATCACCGCAGTTTATGGCGGTGAGCATTGACTTTTTAAAATCGCCTGCGCCCCAAAGCAGACCGATTATTGCATAAGAAACATTGGAGGGTGCTTCAAACCAACCGTCTCCAATATCTTTGTTGCGCTCAAGAATAATATTTCTTGCTTCAATCCAAGTTTTGTTTTCGTCAAAGCATTTAAGAACAGTTCTGATACTGTCTGTCATACGGCAATTTTCGGGAATTCTTGAAAGACCTACTTCAATGCACTTGCGCAAGTCTTTTATAACGAAAGCCGCTGATTGCATTGCCGCAACAAAGACGGCAGCAAAAGTACCTTCGCCTGAACCGTGATCAACTTTAGCATCTTCAAGGGCATATTTTGCCGCAATATCGGGGCAACCTGGTGCAAGACACGCCCATATCTCTGTGCGGATCCACGCGCCGTTTGAGTGCTTCCAATCGTTTTGATAATCGCCTGATAGTGGTGACATAAGCCCCCGTTCAAGATTTGATTTTCCAATGCCGTATTCGTTCCAATGGGGAACAATATAGCTTAACCAAAACTCACCTAAAATAGCGGTATTTATTCTGTTTATGCCAAGTTTTTCAACGGCAAGAAGCCAAACAAGCTGAAGATCAAGATCATCATTAGGTAAAACTACGTTTGCTTCGGTCGCAAAGCCTTTAACATCAAGAAGCTCCCTTTTACACTCATAGGGAGTACCCATTGTTCCACCGATGTTTTTACCTACCCAGCAGGAATAAACCTTATCTTTATAAGAATCAAAATTAAGTTTTATTTTAAAATCTTCCATAATAATTCTCCTTTTTTATCATTTTATCATAGAAAAAAAGAAAAATCAAGATCAATGACCCAAAACACCCTGCTTTACCGGTGAATTTCTTACACCGATATTAGGATGACGACGTTCGAGAATTGCTTTTGAAAATTCAATATCTTCGATGGCTTCCAATGCACTTCCTGCACCGACAGTTACCATATCACAATCACGTATCGCATTCCAAGCGAAAGTAAATCCAACGTAAGGAGTGCATCTGCCTGCCGCCATAGGCTTAATAGTCATAACGGGTTTTTTAGCGTTGTTTATGATACGCGCAATGCTTTCAACCTCAACCTGCATTAAAAATCCCATACAGTTGAAAATCTGAATATACGTTTCAACGTCATAACCATTCTGGTCGGCAAATAACACAACGTTAGGGTCGTGTGCGCCAAGACCGGGTACGTTGCCAACATCACGAATCATCGAAAGATAGTCTGATACTCTCGGTATTTCTCTCTTGTGCTTATCCATAAGCGCTTCAACGCAAGCGTGGAAAAGCAAGGTAACAGATGCACCTATATCGTGGCTCTTTTTAATAAGCATTTCTGCTTCACGTCTGCCTTCAGGAGAATCTTCAACGTTAATGTTGGGGGTGTCAACAATTATAATTTTTTTGCCTAATTTATCCTCTGCGTACTTAACGGCATCAACACCTAAAGGTGTAACGCTGAAAGGACCCATAATAGTGTCAACACCTCTGTCAAGATATGCCTTGAATACGGGGAAGAAGTCTTCGGGCTTCTGATATTTTTCTTTTATGCCTGCATCTGCGGCACGACCTCTATGGCTGTATCCGAAAAGCCAGTTAATACCCATAATCATTCTTGAAAGGGAAAGTCCGCCTACGGTGGTTCTTGGGAAAAGTTCTTCGTTTTTTATTATTTCGCTCATTGTATATTCCTCCTTTTTTTACATTCTACCACGTAATAAAAATATCTGCCATATGTGAAACAGACTTTTTTATTGACTAAACCGACT
>JAZULU010000174.1:0-6401 GCA_045603265.1 Clostridia bacterium | reverse complement strand
TATTTCATATACGGATGGCGGTGTACATGACAATCCGGAAAAATATACGATAGAAAAAGAAATAATATTAAAAGATCCCAGTTGGACAGGATTGGAGTTTGTAAACTGGACAGATGAAGAAGGCACACCTATAACTAAAATTCAAAGAGGAAGCACCGGAAATATTACTTTAAAGGCAAACTGGAAATCAAAATTAAATAAAGCGGTTCCTTCTAATCAACAAGATGTATGGAATGTATATGATACGGAAAAGGGACATCAGTTCTTTATTTGCGAGTTGGGCAGAATTGAAGATATTTTACTTGAAGTTGTTGACGTTCAGGATAAAGATAAAAATCAATATTTAGATTGGGAAAAAGATAAGACTGTAACATTAGAAAAAGGCATTGCGGACGAAACGAGTAGAACAGTTACAAATTCTTTTTCTAAAAACGTAGAGTATTCCATTGCAGAGCAATATACACATGAAGAATCAAACAGTTTTGAACGCGGTTTCAGTGTAGGATTTGAAACTGAACCAATTAAAAAGATAATAAAAATTAATGGTTCAGGGAATTTTAATTGGACTGATGAAACAACGGAATCGTGGTCAAACACTACGACAAACAGTAATGGAAACACTACTTCAATCGAAGAAAGTGAAAGTAATTCTTCAACTGTTATGTTTAATCACACAGTAAGTCAGAAAGTTGCTTCGACAACGGGTGTAAGTGAAACAATGCCTGAAGGCACCTATAAACTGGTTGCCGTAGGCGCGGCAACAGTATATGCTATTGTGATTTACGAGCCGCAAAGCGGAAACTATCGTATGGATACGTTTAGTGTAATGGATGAAGAAATAAAAGGAATGATAATATATTCACCGCGCACGGGAAGCGACATGGTGATACAAGAAAATTCCGGACTTCCTTATAAAAATCACATTATAGGTGAAGTTGATAATTATATGCAACAAGCATATTATGTTAAGTATGATGCCAATGGCGGATCAGGTACGATGGGAATTTCTAATCATATGCATTATACGGTTGAAGATGGCGATAGACTATTTGAAAACACCTTTACACGCACAGGGTACACATTTAAGGGATGGAGCCGTGATAAAAACGCAACTATCGAGGAATATAAAGATGGTGCTATAGTAAAAAATCTATGCAATATTAAGGGCGGTGCAGTTACGCTATATGCTGTTTGGGAAGCAAAACCCTATACAATAGTGTACCATAAAAATGATGGAAGTGGAGTTACAACAAAATCTACTCATCACTTCTTTACAGATACAACCAGCGCTTTGGCGAATAATAATTTCGGTACAACTAATACCGTTGGTACAGCTACTTATGAATTTTTAGGTTGGTCCACAAATAGCGGTGCTACGATACCTGACTATAAAAACTGTGCCGAAGTAGGGCAACTGGCGAATAGTGCTGAGGCAGCAAGCGGAACTGTAAATTTATATGCGGTGTGGCTTAAGATTTGTAATGTTTGGAATTCTGGCCCAAGGACGATAACACTTGAAGCAGGTGATCGTACTGAAGAAAAAATAAATCCGAATTTTGATATAACAACGCTTAAACAAAACGATTATATGAGACTAAAAGTTGAAGTCGTTTTTGATGCGCAAGTTGATTATGAGTGCCCGCAAAGAATAATTGTATATTCAAGAGATACGGGAAAGGAATTTTATGGCAAGGATTGGAGTTTATCAAAAGGCGATTGGCACGAAAAAGAAAGTTTCTCATTTGAGGTTGCCAGTGATTATTTCCAAACCGATGGCGGAGTTTGGATTAGATGGGAATGTGTTGATGCTAACTTTAGGGATAGGTGGAGCCTTGGCACTACAATAATAACTGTTACAGCTATAAAATAAAACAATACACCACAAGATGACGAGCTTTTTTGTTTCATCAAAAAACAGTAATGGGTATAGAAAAAATCACAACAATTCAATGTTTAACGAAAGGATATTTATGAAAAAACAATTATTAAGTATTGTAATAATACTTGCAATGATTTTAAATCTTCTTGTTTTGCCCGTTTTTGCTGAGGGGACGCTTACTTTAAGCGTTCCTGATGTGGAGGCCAAGGCGGGGGAAGAAGTTAAGGTTACGGTGAACGTTAGCAATAATACGGGGCTTGCTTCGTTGAAAGTCAACGTTAATTACGATAGCGTATTGACTCTTATGGGCGTTGAGTTTAACAGCGCTTTCGGCTCAATGGTTACTGCGCCTGAGCCTTTTGCAAATCCTGAACCCCTTACAATGATAAGTCCTTTATCAGATGTTTCCGCCAACGGTGTGTTTGCAACGCTCACTTTTAAGGTTGCTGAAAATGCACAGAACGGATATAAAGCAAATATCACTCTCATCTATGATGAAGATGATATTTATGACGGTAACTATGATAACGTGGCAACAAACGTTGTGAACGGCTCGGTGACGGTTATTGCCGATGAAGAAAATGTAGGTACGGCAGAAATTGTCGGCGCTACCCTTGATATAGGTGCATCTCTCACTATAAACTACTGCGTTAAAGGTACTGACATTGAAAATGCAAAAATGAAGTTCACGTCTTCTTCGGGACGTGTAACTGAAGTGAAAGGCACTTTTGATGAAAAAGAGGATCTTTATAAATATGCTTATGAAGGCATCAATCCTCAATGTATGAGCGACGTTATAAAGGCTGAACTTATTTGCGGTAATCAGGTTATCGCAGTTAAAGAGAACTATTGCGTAAAAGACTATTGCGAAAACCAGGCAGGAAAAACAGCAAGTCAGTTAAAACTTACAAACGGTCAGTATGAAGCATTTAAAACACTTATGGCAGATATGCTTGCTTACGGCTCAGCGGCGCAAAAATACAGAAAATATAATACTGAGAATCTTTCTGATACAAGTGAGTGGATAGACGCATATAAAAGCACTTTTAATACACCTACTGGTGTTAAAAGAATTTCGGGCAATACTGATAGCGAAAATAAAGTTAAGTCAGTTGGCTTGAATATGGCAAACGTAAACAGAATTTACTTTAAACTTATTCTTAACGATGAAAGTGTTGTTGTTACGTTAAACGATCAAATAATTGACGTTTCCGCTCTTGCTAAAAATAATGACGGAACGTATATGCTTTATTCCCCTGACGTTTTTGCAACGGGATTTAGCGATGTTTATACTCTTAAACTTACTAAAAGCGGTGAGGTAATATCAACGGTTGAGTATAACGTAAATGCTTATATTGAAGCAAAATATGAAACCAACGGATTAAGCGAAATACTTAAATCACTTTCAAACTACGGCAATGCGGCAAAAGCATATCAGAACGTATCAACTGACGGCGATTTCGATTTGGACGAAGATGAAATATAATAAAAAGGTTGAAGCAAAACGCTTCAACCTTTTTTCTTCTTTAATAATATGACTGCAACAACTGCGCCTATAATAATTACTGCGGGGATAATTATATACCATGCGTTAAATGTAACAGAGTTGTTATTCGGGGTTCCCGTTGGAGTTGGCAGGGAAGAAACTTCGGGGGTGGAGGCAACTTCCGCGGGGGTGCGGAGTTTTTCGAGTGTTGATTTTAAAGTGTCAAGACGTTCCGTATTTACTTTTACCGTGCCGTCGTCGTTATAAAGGGGATTGCCATTTTCATCAACTGCGATGGTGGGGCAGAGCCAGCCGCCTTCGTCATGCTCGTTCCAGCCGTAGGAAAGAATCATATTGGGAACGGTTGCAACGGTGTTTGTCTGAACGTAATTATATACCTTTGTAATATGACTTTCAAGTTCTGCCATTGTTGGCTGAACGGTCCATTTGTTCTGATACGGCTTATCTTTATCTTCTGTTGCGTTGGGATCACCGTCGATCCATGTAACGGCGGTTTCTATTCTTGCCGAGCAATCTCGACCGGTAGTAAAGCAGGGGATAAGTCCAAAATTCTGAACGACTGCTTGACTTCCCATTTTAGTCATTACTGATTCGCATGCTGTTGCCATTTCTGAAAAAGGCTGTGCAGTTTTCGATGAGCCCATACCGTACCATGAAATTGCATCAATATCTTTCTTTAAATTTTCGAAAAGTGTTTTTTCCGAAGAATCCATGCCGACAATATATAAGGCTTTTTCAATACCTGCATTTGATGCCATCCGGCGCACCTTCGTTACCTTTTCAAGATCCCACTTGGGCATATCGTAAAGGAAAAGCACACATCTGCCGTCAAGGGTGATATATGATGAATCTTTCATTGCTTCAAAAAGTTCGTTCATGGTGGCAGTTGAACGGATAGATTCAAGAATTGCAACCATTTTTACGGAATCTTTTTGCTCGCTTTGAAGATGCAACTTTCTTGGCTCACTCATGGAATCGGTGGTTTCGTACCAGAGATATGCAAAATAGTCAATGCCTGCATCTTTTGCGTATGCTGCCTCTTTTTCCCACGTTTCAATAGTATATTCGGGGAAAGAAACCGTGCCGTCAGCGTTAATGTTGCCAAAGAAGGGCACTTGAGCATGATATTTTTTAGGGGAAAGCGTTTTTGCTACCTGCGATGAAGCGTTTTTGCCGTCAGGTGTACTTTTTGAATAAGCATCCCAACGTATAGCACCGATAAGAGTATCATCTTTTCGTGTTATAGCAGTCTTTTCGGGAATGGGATTTTCAGAAACTTCCGGCACGGCATTTTCAGGCTCTTCGGTGCCGATATAGATATTATCTATATACATTGCACCAATGGCGTCATCACCTAAAGTAAGATAAACACCGTTAAAGCATAAGTTCCAATACTCCGCTTTTGACGAAAGATCTTCCTCGGTTACGGTAAACTCGGCTAAAAAGGTTTTCCATACACCTAATTCAAATTCAGCGCGGTTTTCGCCTACAGTAGCATAATTAAGTTTTGCTTCTGCGCAAAGTGAAAAATCTTCGGCATTTTTTGTGCGGATAAGCAAGGGCAGATTGGCAGGTTTGCCTGTTGTGTATATATCCATTGCAATATATACTGTGGTTTCTTCCTTAATGTTTTTTTGTATCAAAGGCTTAATGTCAAGAATAGGCGATGCCCATTTTTTTGCTTCGGCAGTATTTGAATATTCAAGAACTTTGCCTTCACCGTCAGGATTGTCAACAACCTTTGTTTCGCCGCCTGCAAAAGACGCCCAGGCTGTTTTTCCGCTTTCAAAGGAAGAATCGGCTTCAGAAAGAAAGTTTGTGCTTTCTGCCATAACACAAAGGGGCAAAGCACAGATAAAAAGTGAAACTAATAGAATAACAGATAAAAATTTTTTCATATTCATACCTCCATTTGCTTATATTTTATCACGATAAGATATTGACTTCCTTAAGAAAATTATGTTATAATACATCAAATCTTAAAAATATTAAGGAAATAAGTGATAAAATGCAACGGGCGAGAGGTTTGTATGTAAAAACTGCAGAATATAATGAAAGCAAAGGTTTCAGCGAAGGTGTATCACATTTTCATAGACATTATGAGATATACTATATGCTTGAAGGCAGGCGCAGGTATATTATCGAAAATGAAATATATGACGTTGTTCAGGGCGACGTAATTCTTGTTCCGCCTATGACCGTGCACACAACCACTTATTATCCCGGTGCGCCAAAAAACGAGCGTCATGCAAGGCTGTTATATAACACTTACGAAATTCCCGAAGAACTGTTATCTTGCTTTGATAACCATTTTTACCGACCTGACGGGGAAGTGACGGAAAAATTAAAAGAACTTGCGCAGGAATCAATAGAAGACATAAAAAATGGAAATTCTGACGGAATATTACATAAAATAAACATTCAGAAGTTTTTGTATATTCTTTTTGTTTCCAAAAGTGAATCGTTGGCACCGCAACTTTCGCCAACCGATAAAGCCATACAGAAAGCGGCGTGCTATATAAAAGAAAACTGCCATAAAAAAATAACTCTTAAAGATATGGCTGATATCAGCGGTTTTTCAAGAGAATATTTTTCGGTAGCATTTAAAAAATCTATAGGCTCAAATTTTAATGATTACCTTAATAATATGCGCATCGCTCGCGCCTTGCATCTTTTAACGGAAACAGAACTTCCTATAAGCGCGATAAGTGAACACTGTGGTTTTGAGGACAGTAATTATTTTTCATACGTTTTCAAAAAAATAGCAGGAGTTTCTCCAACAAAATACAGAAATTTACCTAAATAAAAAAAGGTTGAAGCAACACGCTTCAACCTTTTTTCTTAATCTTCTTTTTTCTTTTTGGTAACTACGACGCCTACAACCACTGCACCGATAACGATTACTGGAGGAATGATAATGAACAGGCCATTACAATCGCTGTTATTGCCTTGACCCTGAGGTGCCTCGCTGGGAGTGGGTGTTGCAGTTGTATCATCAGTTGATACGGCAGTGTT
>JAZULU010000173.1:0-6069 GCA_045603265.1 Clostridia bacterium | reverse complement strand
CTGACCTGTAATTGAGCCGATATTTATTATTAAACCGCTTTTCTGCTGACGCATTACCTTTGCGGCGGCGTGGGCAAAATAGAAAGGTCCTTTTAAGTTTACGTCAATACCCCAATCGTAAACGTCAATGGGAACATCGGGAAATTCAGGACAGTCTGCCATATTTACCTTGCACATTCTTGTTGCCGTTCCGCCTGCAAAATTGCACACCATATCAAGTGAACCAAACTCTTTAACCGCTAAATCTACTGCGGCACAAACTTGTTTATAATCTCTTACATCACAAAGACAAGCAACTGCCTTGCCCTGATTTTTTTCATTTATTTCTTTTACTTTTTTATTTAAAACTTCTTCGTTTACGTCACACATTACAACGTTGCCGCCTAAAGAAACAAAATTCTGTGCAAACAAAAGTCCCATACCTGACGCGGCACCTGTTGAAATTGCTGTTTTGCCTTTAAATTCCATAATAATTTCTCCTTTAAATTTTCTTTCTGCAACCATCAATCTGATAGTCCTGACCTGAAATATATGCTGCCTTATCACTTGCAAGGAAACTGATAAGATAAGCGTACTCCTCCAATTTTCCGGTTCTTCCCATATAACATTGTTCATTTTCGATTTTAGCATCTTCATTTCTGATTGTGCCGGGAACAACGTTATTTACCGTAATGCCATATTCAGCGACCTCTTTTGCTAAAGCCTTGGTAAATGAGCTTACCGCACCCTTAGTCATTGAATAATTAACCATCAAGGGATTGCCGTAAGTACCTGCAACTGAACCAATATTGATAATTCTTCCATATGAGTTTTCAATCATATTGGGCAAAACACTATGAGTAAAATACATAAGGCCTAAAATATTTACGTTTATAAGTTTCATCCATTCATCGCTTGTTGTTTCAACAAACTTTTTAAAATGACGCCACAGTCCTGCGTTATTTACAAGGATATCAATTTTGCCGTAAGTTTTGATCGCATCTGCCACGACCTCTTTTACGCGATTTTCGTCGCTTACGTCGCACACATATGCTGAAGCATTTGCACCCATTGTTTCAATTTGATTTTTTACATCTTCAAGTTTTTTAGCATCAATATCAACAATGCACACATTTGCACCTTCTTTGGCAAATTCCAATGCCGTTGCCTTTCCAAGACCGATAGATGCACCGGTAACAACAACAGTTTTATTCTTAAATTCCATAAATGCACCTCCATTTTTTTGTTAATTATATCATCTTGCCAAATTTTTTTCAATATGCTATACTATAAAAAAAGTAACTATTCTGTAATTTAAGAGGTTTTCATCAATGAAAAACGGAATTTTTGTGTCAGAACTGTCTTTTCAGAAGCACGCTTTCAGCAATTATCATTTTTGCCGAGGAAACAACAGCAAGCGAAAATCAAGGCTTGGTATAATTTTAAAAGGCTCAGGTACATATTTATACTTGAACAAAAAACTTGATGTAAAAGAAGGCGATATTGTTTTTATTCCCGAAAACATTTTTTGCTATTCTTCCTGGCAGGGCGAGCCTGAAATTGAAGTTATATATATAAGTTGCTTTATTCACTACGAAGGCTTTCAATATGAGCCACAGACGGTAAACTGCAAACAAAATGTAAAAAACGATCTTTTAAAAATTGCAGAACTTTTAAGTTCTGATTACCTTGACGAACTTGAAGCCTATTCACTTTTTTACAAAGTGCTTAAAACTATTTTGCCTCAAATGAAGTTATCGAACTTTGCTTTTGACAAAACGCTTCAAATAGCCATTGAATATTTATCTGAAAATTGGGATAAAGATTTTTCGGTAAGCGATCTTGCAAAAAAGTGCCTTATAAGCGAATCTTCAATATATCACTTATTTCAAAAAGAAATGGGACAAACTCCCGTTAGTTTTCTTAATTCAATAAGAATCAACAAAGCCATTGAATATTTGGAAAACACAAATTATTCAGTTTCTTCAATCAGCAGTATGGTTGGTTTTAATTCTGAAAATCATTTTAGGAAAGTATTTGTTTCGCTCACCGGTACAACACCGCTAAAATTTAGAAAGAAAACATAAAAAACGGTGAAAATTCACCGTTTTATTTTATATATTCATTTAATTTTTCAGTATCCAATTCTTTAAAGTTTTTAAGAACAGGATAAAGTTTTTTTGCAATGGTCTTTACACCACCATTAGAATTACTTTCAATGTTAAGTGACATTAAAGGCTCATGAAGGGACAACCTTAATAAAAACCAACCGTTACCATTTTCTTCGTTAAAGGAAACGCGGATACCTTCATAGTTATCAGGTGCAATCTCCCAACCATCAGCCTCTTTAGCATAGGCTGATACTGCATTAATAACTTTCTCACCAAAAGGCTTAAAATCATCAAGAGCAATGTTCATTCTGAATTCTTTACTTTCAATGGGCTCTTCAAGCCCTAAAAGAAGATCTTCCAGTTTTTTGCCCTGCTCCTTAAGTTGTGCAGCCTTGATAAGAAGTTTTGTTACAAGATATGCGCCGTCATCAAGGAAATAGTTTTCTTTTAATGCCGCATGACCGCTCGTTTCAATGGCTAAAGGACAATACTGTCCCTCTTTATTAAGACGGATAGCCTCGTTTATAACGTTCTTATATCCGCGCTTAAAGCGATGATGCATACCGCCATGATTTTCAATAAACTTCTTTAATCCGCTTGAAGTAATGGAATCCGTGACTATAACAGCAGGGGTTCTTTCTTCCAGTAAAATGGCAGAAATAAGGGCAATAAGTCTGTTTCTGTTTATCTCTTTTCCCAATGAATCAACCGCGCCTGCACGGTCAACGTCAGTATCAAAAATAATACCCATATCAGCCTTGGCATTTATAACTGCGCGTGTTACAAAACCCATAGCCTCTTCATTTTCAGGATTGGGAATATGGTTGGGGAACGTTCCGTCAGGCTCTAAAAACTGACTTCCCGTCGTATCTGCACCTAAAGGCTCAAGAACTTTTGTTGCATAGAATCCGCCTGCACCGTTACCTGCATCAACAACTACTTTAAATCCTTTTAAAGGCTTTTCAAAATTTTCCTTTGAATTAACAGCATTGCGCACCTTGTTTACAAGAATTTCAGCATACTTTGACAAAAAATCATATTGGGAAACTTTTCCCTCTTTATAAGGAAGTTTCTTTCCTCTTTGTGCATTTTCCAAAATAGCCTCGATATCTGCGCTTTCGCATCCGCCTGCTTTAGTGAAGAATTTCAAGCCATTTCTGTCATAAGGCAAATGGCTTGCAGTAATCTGTATTGAGCCATCGCAATCAAGTTCAGGCACGATGTTTGTCATAAACATTGCAGGAGTTGAAATAAGTCCGCAATCAAAAACAGTAATGCCTGCATCTTTAAGTGCAGAAATCACCGCATCTTTTATCCTTCGTGCAGAGATCCTTGAATCATGCCCTACCGCTACTTTAAGTTCATCTTTGCCTATAGTTTCTTTAAGCCAGCAAGCAAAACCTGAAGCAATCGCGCTTACCTTTTCATCAGTAAGGTTTACTTTGCCGTTTTCACTTTCAACAGCAATACCTCTTATATCTGAGCCGTTTTTTAAATTTTTCCATTCTTTTTCTAACATAACTTATCCACCATTTGAAAAAATCTTTTTTGTTAATTATATGAGAAAATATAGGTTTTGTCAATAAAAAGGGCTATTTTTAATGGTTTATTTTCTGTTGTGCGATTTTACATTATATGATAAAATGTAAAATAGTTTATTTAAGGAGTTTTTTCATGAATAAGATCCGACAAAACGTGTTTCCCATTCTTGCAGCAATTATTTGGGGACTTGCTTTTTCTGCACAATCTGATTGTGCCGCCAAAGGCATGGAACCTTTCACTTTCAACATGCTCAGAGCACTTATCGCAACTATAGTTTTATTTTTTGTTGCTATTATTTTCTCAAAAGGTTTTAAAAACATAAAGGCGCAATTATCGAATAAAACTTATCATAAAGATCTGCTTTTAGGCGGTCTTTGTTGCGGAACGGCTTTGTTTCTTGCATCCAATCTTCAGCAAGCGGCTTTTTCGAGCGAAACAGAAAGCGGTAAAGTTGGTTTTATTACCGTTTTTTATCTTATGCTTGTTCCAATATTTGGACTTTTTATCAAAAGAAAAGCGCCTATCAACGTTTGGATAAGTGTGGTTATTGCCATGATCGGAATGTATTTTCTTTGTGTTGAAAGTGGTACATCATTTAACGTAAATACTCATGACATATACGCTTTCTTATGCGCCATAATGTTTGCAATACAGATACTTTTTATCGATCATTTTGCAAATAAAGTAGATGGTGTGCAACTTTCGTTTATGCAGTTTTTCTGTGTAACTGTTTTTTCATGTGTGGGAATGTTCATTTTTGAATCGCCATCACTTGAAGTTGCTGCCGATTGTTTCTGGCAAGTTGCATACGTTGGAGTATTTTCTTCCGGTGTTGCTTATACCTTACAGATTCTTTCCCAGAAAGGCTCAAACCCAACGGTGGTTTCCATTTTATTGAGTCTTGAATCTGTATTTGCCGTTATTTTCGGCGCACTAATTTTACATGAGGTTATGTCGGTGCGCGAATATATCGGTTGCGGAATTATGTTTGTTGCAGTTATTCTTGCGCAGTTGCCAATAAGGAGAAAACGCCATGAAAGTTAAGATGTCTGTTATCATGCTTATACTTGGCATCGTTCTTATTCCGCTTGTATTTATTCATTGGCTTTTTATCATAGCCGCAATATTTGCATTTATTTCATCAGCACTTTTGAAATAAAAAATACCGCTCTTAAAAAGAGCGGTATTTTTTATTCATTAATGATTGCTTCTAACTGTTGTTTTGTTCTGTATCCGATGATAGTCTTTTTTGCTTCGCCATCCTTAAAGAGAATCATACACGGAATACTGTTGATAGAAAATCTTTCTGCAAGATTATTATTCTCGTCAACGTTTACCTTTGCAACAACAATATTATTGTTTTCTGCTGCAAGTGCCTCAAGTTCGGGCTGAACCATTTTACAAGGTCCGCACCATTCCGCATAGAAGTCAACTAAAACAGGATTCGAGCATGTTTCAACTTCCTGACGGAACGTTCCTTCCGTCACATGCTTAATTTCTGACATAATCTTCACCTATAAATTCTGCCTTTCGGCTTTTCTACAATATGATTATCATATAAAATCCGTTTTCTGTCAAACGAAATTTACAAGTATATATTAAATTTACATTTTAGTCATTTTTATATTGATTTTTTTGGTTTTACAGTAAAAAAAATAATTGATTATATAAAAAAAATGTGATATACTTTATCAGTAAAATTAAAATTGCGGAGGTTTTTTTTATGAAACAATTGTATGTTGGTAAAACTAAAAATGTTTATGCACTTGATAACGGCAACGTTCTTTTAAAATTCAAGGACGATTGCACCGGTAAAGACGGCGTTTTTGATCCTGGTGAGAACAGTGTAGGTCTTACTATTGAGGGTATCGGCAAAGCAAATCTTCAGACCTCTGTTTACTATTTTGAGATGCTTAAAAAAGCAGGCATCAAAACTCACTATGTAAGCGCTGATATTGAAAACGCTACTATGGAAGTTCTTCCTGCTGAAAACTTTGGTAAAGCCCAAGGTGGCAACGGTCTTGAGGTTATCTGCCGTCTTGTTGCAACAGGTAGTTTCGTTCGCAGATACGGCGAATATATTAAAGACGGTACCGTTTTAGATGGTGGCTATGTTGAGTGCACTTTCAAGAACGATGAAAAAGGCGATCCCTTAGTTACCGGTGAAGGTCTTGCTGCACTTAAAGTTATGACTCCTGAAATGTTTGAAAGCATGAAGGAGCAGACCTTAAAGATCACAAAGATCGTTGCTGACGACCTTAAAACAATCGGTCTTGACCTTTGGGACATTAAGTTCGAGTTTGGCTACAACAACGGTGAAGTTATCCTTATCGACGAAATTGCATCAGGCAATATGCGCGTTTATAAGGGCGACACCATCGTTAATCCCGTTGACCTTACAAAACTTATTCTTAATAGATAATTTAACAAAAAAAAT
>JAZULU010000172.1:0-7660 GCA_045603265.1 Clostridia bacterium | reverse complement strand
GAAACTGTGAAACTAACAGATTTAAAATCTGTAATTCTTTTTCAGTTAAATAGTTTTTTGCAATGCGCACGTCTTCTTTAGTGACATAATTCCCTTTAAAATTAGTCATACCAACCAATGGTTTATTGCTATCTGCACGCTCAAAAATAATTTCCGCTGCGGTGTGTTTATGGGCAGCATAATGCATTTTATTTTGTACCGTTTTAAAAAACTCTTTTGTAATCTCCGCCTTAGCATCATAGTCGATAGATGTTGCATATATATCCGTAACTTGCTGATACAAATTGCGTTCACTTGATCTAATATCACGAACACGTTGTAATAATTCTCTAAAATAACGTCCGCCACCATTTTTAAGGCGTTCATCATCCAAGACAAAACCTTTGCGGATATATTCATTTAACCTTTTTGTTGCCCACTGACGAAACTGTGTTCCGCGCAAAGATTTCACACGGTATCCAACAGAGATAATTACGTCAAGATTATAAAAATTCGTTGGTTTTGTAGAAAAATCGGAAATTCCGATTTTTCTCACTGAATCCGTCTCAACTAACTCGCCATCGGCAAAAACGTTCAAAATATGCTCGTTTATTGTTGAACGAGATTTTCCAAACAGTTCTGCCATATCATCAATAGTCAACCAGACAGTTTCCTGGTCGAACAAAACGTCAACTGAAACTAAATTGTCATCAGTCTTAAATATAATCATTTGATTTTTTGTATCAAACATATTTTTACCTCTCAAAAATCAAGATTCCCCGTTCGCCCTTTAAAGTAAAGGAATTTTCAAAATAAGTTTTATTTTCTTCAGGCTCATAGATCATAAAATCACCTGAAAGTGAAATGACAGTATCTTCTTCCTTTTTATTTATAACGTATAAGAACTTTTTACCTAAAATGCTGTAAGGCGAAGCGTAGATATTTTCGCCCGTAACGGTAAATGACATCTGAGGTCTTATTCCCTCAATATCTTTAATTTCATCTAATGTAATTACGGGGAAATTTAAAGAGATCTCATTGCCCGAAAGATCAAATTCAGGCTTTCTGTCAACAAAAATCACCTTGCCCTTATATTTTTTAAGAGCAGAAATTTCTTTTTCCGATAAAAACTCCATAAAAGGCACTAAAAGAATATCGCTTTTAACGATGCCCCACTTATCTTCTGTGAAAAAGTCTTCCGAAATAATATTGAAATCGGTGTGAGCGTCATATAGCGCATAAAGAAGTTTTTCCATTTTGTTTTCCAAAATATCGGCTTCTTCGTAAAAATCAACCTCCCCCTCTTTTTCGGGAGTGGGCGTTGCAAAATACCCCTGCATTGCGCTGATGGGATAGTACACCGCAACAGTGCTTTCAGGCTTAGAATTTCTTAAAACCGTCAGAAGTCTGCCAACGTAATTATTTAAAATTCTGTGTTGTTCTTCGTCTTTAATAAAATAGTAGCCGTAAGCGTTATAGTGGGTAATGCCTGCAAAAATTGCGAAAGTTGAAACTGCCATGATCTCCTTAAAAGGATCGATTTTAACCTTTTCGGGATAGTTTACGGGGCAGATCTCCATCATAGTAATATTGTGTCCCTTTAAACGTGAAAGGCTTGAAGGATATTTTCCGGCAAATGCCCAAGACGTATGGAATCCGGAGCCTAACTTAAAGAACTCCTGCCCGTCAGCGCAGAGAATATCGCATCCGGGAATATCCTGACCGCCTACAACACGCATATAATCGCCGTAATAGCCAACGTGATATTTTAAGCCTTCCTCAAGTAAAAAATGACCAGATGCAAGAGTGCCCACCGAATTAAGATACTCTCTTATATTATCAATATAATCTTCACGAGCAATAGTGGATATGGTCTTATAATATTTGATCCTTGTTATTTTTGCTTCCTTGCTTAAATCGGTGAAAAGATATTTGATGTTTTCCCTTAGATCTTCGCCCCACATTTTTTCGTAAACTTCAAAGAGTTTGTCCGAGTACGGAACGGGCATTTTGGAAAAATCAACTTTACCGCGCTTAAAGGAAAGAACGTGGGAAGCAAGCGTGGGCTCATCGGTAAAAACAGCATCGATATTTTCTAAAGGACACACTTCATTAACGGTCTTTAAAGCGTTATCGATAAAAGCATCAACGGCGCTTTTGGAAAGATGATCAAGATGTCCCTTAGCCTTACCAACGGTAATTTCTTCAATATTGTTTTGAATTTTTACGCTGCCGTCAGCAGTATACACAAGATTTTTAGCAAAGTTTTCAGGCTTATCCTTTACCGCATAGCCATTTGCAAGACCTGAGGGATAGTAATAGTCATCATACATCCAAACAGAAAGACCTTTGCTTTTTATATATTTTACCGCATTATTTAATTTTTCGGTGTTTTCGCGGTTAAAGACCCATTTTTCATCCTGCCATGTGGTATTTGTAACAACACCGCCTGCACCGCTTGAAAAAACGTTATCAACGGTCTTTTCAAAATCGCTGTTTTTATCGCACAGTTCGTGATGAATAGGATATATTCTGTACTTATTTTCGGGGTTTTCAAGTTTTTTAAAAAGTTCTTCCATTGAAGAAAATTCGCTTACAAACTTTTTCATAAGATCTCCATATCATACTCAAAATGAATTTCTTTTTCGTTTAACTGATATTTCTCAATAAGCCACGGACCGCAGGAGTTTGAACCAATCCCTGAATTTTTATAGTCAACGTGAACAAAAGTGCACTTGTTTTCAGGTAACTCATCAATATGACGTGCCCCTAAAAGTTGGTGCGCAGAATATGCTGAAACGTTAATATCCATTTCATTTTGGGGCGTAAACTTAATGCCTTCAATTACAAGCTCAAGAGTATTTGTGTGATTGCCGTGCTCCTGAGGCATAATATATTCAACATATTCCTTTTTAGCTGTGCTCTTAAAGCGTGAAAGGCTTGTGTGATGCTTTAAATCACAGTAGCTTTCCATTGGACCATAGCCGAAATATTCAAAGGAAGCATTTTTCTTTTTGAAAATATATTCAAAACCAAGGCGCGGAAGATACGGTGCATTTTCGCCTGTAATGCCATTAAATTTATTGTGTATTCTGCCATCTTTATATACTGAAATTTCAAGGTCATACTTAATTACGGGACGTCTTGAAACACCTGCAATTGAGCCTTTAACCTTTATAATACCGTCTTCAATATAGGCATCGTAGCATTTGGGGAAATCTTTATTAAGATTTTCACCGCGCCAGCCGTCATAATGAAGCCAATAAGGCGCAACGTTTCTGTCATTATCGGTTACAGCGCGCATAAGTGAAAGATATACGGGTTTTTCCAAAAGTTCTTTGCCGTTTACAACCATGCTTATTAGATTACCCGTCTGCTTTGAGAACGCATATTTAAAGTTTTCGCCGTTTGCGTAGATAGTAAGATCATCTTCAAAAAGTTCTGAAAGTTCGCCTTTTTTAGCTTCTATTATCTTTTCAACTTGAAGTTTTTCTTCTAAAACCGCAATTTCCTCATTGCCTTTATAAAGCGCAACGGAAACAACAGTTGCATACTTGCATTTTTCAGGCATATCAACGGTAAAAGTAAAGGTTTGACGGGGCGCAATAACTTCCTTAATTTCGCCCTTTGAGTAAACTTCTCCGTCAGAAATAACTTTATATTTGATTTTATAACCCTTTAAATCAAGGAAATCATAATAGTTTTTATAGGTTATCTTGTTGCCGTCAACAAAAATTCTAAAGGGCGCATATGCGGCACGCACTTCATAGGAGCCTGCCTTAAAGGTACGATCGTGCTTAACTAAGCCGTCACAGCAGAAGTTGCCGTCATTAGTCAATTCACCTTCAAAATCGCCGCCGTATTTAGGCACACCGTCAACTATAACAGTATGGTCTGCCCATTCCCAGATACAACCGCCTGCACACTTATCGGTATCGTAGAAAACCTCCCAATAATCCCAAACGTCGCCGGGACCATTGCCCATTGCGTGAGAATATTCGCATAAGTATATGGGCATATTGATTTCCGCATCTTCTATATATTCTTTAACAGTTTGAACTGCAGGGTACATTCTTGAGTAAACATCAGAATACTCCTTATACCCCTTAAATTGCTCATATAAACCATCAAGCCTGCAAGCATCTTCTGAATGAACGGGACGCTTTTTATCAATTTCACGAAGCCACTCAACCATGGCAACATGATTTTCGCCAAAGCTTGCCTCGTTACCAATGGACCACATAATAATTGAGGGATGGTTTTTATCGCGGTGGTATGCCCTTTCCATACGCTCAACGTGTTCTTTTTTCCAATCGGGAAGCCTGCAAGGGAAGTGATCGCCTATCCATTCCTTGCCATAGTCAGCATTGGGAAGTGCCCTTGCCATACCATGAGCTTCCATATCAGTTTCAAGAATAACGTAGAAGCCTAATTCATCACACATATTTAAAAATTCAGGGTGTGGCGGATAGTGTGAGGTGCGCACCGCATTGATGTTCAACTTTTTCATCAAAAGCAGATCCGTTAAAAGTTCATCACGCGTCATTGACCAGCCATCATTGGGATTGGTATCGTGGTGGTTTACACCCTTGATTTTAATATTCTGTCCGTTTAAATAAAAAACATCACCGATGATTTCAATTTTTCTGAAACCTACGTTCTGCCATATTTTTTCGCCGTTACAAGAGAACTCAAGTTTATAAAGCTCGGGTGTTTCCGCTGTCCAAAGTTTAGGATTTTCAACTGTAAAACTGCCCGATTTATCAATGGTTTTACTTTCAAGCAACTTATCTTTATAATAAAGTGAAACTTGGCACAAAGCATCAGTTTTAATTAAAATATCATTTTCTTCCGTTTCAATACGAATATCCACAATGTGGTTTTCGGGGCGTGAAAGAATATAAACATCCCTGAAAATGCCGTTAAAGCGGAAGAAATCCTGATCCTCAATATAACTTGTTACCGCCCATTTATGTACTTTTACCAAAACTTCGTTTTCGCCAACATTTACGAAATCGGTAATATCAAACTCACTTTGCAGATGATTGCCCGTTGTAAAACCAACGTATTTATTATTGATGAAAAGCTCTGCGCAGGATGCAACGCCTTCAAAAACAAAATAATGCTTTTGATTTTTATCGGTAATATTGAACTTGCGCCTATACACGCCCATAGGGTTAATATCAGGCACGTAAGGTATATCAACCGGGTATGGATAGTTTACGTTTGTATAGTTTGGGTTTTCATAGCCCCTAACTTGCCAGCAGGAAGGCACGTCAATCTTCCCCCAAGAAGAAAAATCTCTTGCAGCATCACCGTTTTCAAAATACAAAAAGTCCCAGAGTCCGTTTAAAAGCTGATATTCCGAAACACCTTCGGGAATATAATATGCTCTCTGTTTAAGCCTGTTTTCGCTTGTCTTTAAAATATCCTCATAAAATCTTTTCATAAAATTACCTCGCTTGTATATAAATATGTGAGCATACAACTTGAATACCATTCTGAGGAGTTTGACGGCTCACCCGTTATGGGATCAAGCTCCTGCCCTAATTTTATTTTACCGTAATTTTCCGTCCACGCTTCCGTCCACTTTTTAAGAACGTTTTCAAGCACGTCCTTATACCCGTACTTTTCAAGCCACAGCGTGCTTCTTAATACGATCAAGCCTTGAGTGAAATATCCCCAACAGTTAAAGGGAGTATATTTTTTCCAAGCGGGGTCGCTAATTGACACCGCAGGAAACGGAAATTCAGTATAAAAATGTTTTTCGTTTAAAATGTATTTTTTGAAAATTTCATCAATAATCTCTTTATCCTCGTCTTTATCAAGAACACCCTCAATAAACAAATGAAAGATCGTTGACGAAATGATTTTTCGCTTATTAAAATCCTTGTCAGCATCATAAAAGAAGCAGTCCGTTTCATCGAAGCACACTTCAAAAAGACGCTTTTTAACGCTTTGTGCCTGAATAAGAAAATCTTCCTCATCCTCATTAAGTATCTTTGCCATTTTTGAAAGTGCAACGAGATTTCCGTAAAAATTGCAGTTCATATCAACAGCAAAAATGGGAATTATTCCATCAGCAGGGGGCATTATGCCTGCATTTTGCGTTATACCATCAATTTTATAGTTGCCCTTTACACCTAAATCATTGACGCGCGGTGAATTATCATGCCCAGTATCAAATCCGCAGAACATTTCAACAAGTCCCGCATTTTTCGTCATTCTGTTATTTTTAAGCCAATTTACCCACTTTTTTGAAGCATCAAAGCACTTTTTAAGAAAAACCTTGTCGGAGTTTAATTCATAAACCTTCAAGCAAAGGGACGCAAAGGAAACACACTCCTGAATCTGTCCAAATCCCACAAAAATTTCCTTTTCAGCCGTTGCTCTGTTTATGACCATTGCAGGAAGTTGCCCGTCCTCTTTTTGATTATCAATAAAAAGCCTTGCCGCATTTTCAGCAAGATAGATCTTACTTTTATCAAAGCTTGCATAAAACACCGAATCATAAAGATGCTCAAGCCACAATCCCGGATATTGGGTGGAAATAAGAAGCACGGGATAATCACATCCGTTAAAGCATTTCTCGTGTTTTTCGCTTAATCTCACGCGGATCTCTTCCGCAATTTTACGAACCATATTTTCCCACCTCACCATTTTAAATATTATACTTCCTTTATTAAAAAATTTCAATATAAATATGGGGAAAATTTTATTATTTTCAACTCCAACATTCCCTTGTGTTTTTTACCCTATTTCCTACTTTTCCAGTTTGTCGAACTGTGAACAAAATATGTTGCTGTTCGATTTCTCGAACCGAGGGCGTAAGCTTTTTATTTGTTGAGAGCGCAATCTCCTCCCAATATAGTACTTATATCCTACTTTTCCAGTTTGTCGAACTGTGAATAAATTTACTCATCACTCACCACAAAAGCACTTATAATCAGCCATTCCAGTTTCTCGAACTGTGAACAAAATATGTTGCTGTTCGATTTCTCGAACCGAGGGCGTAAGCCTTTTATTTATTGAGAGCGCAACCTCCTCCACCATAGCACTTATAACCTGCCATTCCAGTTTCTCGAATTATGAACAAAATATATTGCTGTTCGATTTATCGAACCGAGGGCGTAAGCCTTTTATTTATTGAGAGCGCAACCTCCTCCACCATAGCACTTATATTCTGCCATTCCAGTTTATCGAACTGTGAACGAAAAGTGTTGTTTGTGCTTAATCACAACCCCTCCACCACCTTACGGTGGTCCCCCTCTTGCCCTTTTGTGGTACCCAAAAATTTCTGCGGTCGTTCCACTCTTGCCCTTGAAATTTTTGACCACTGCAACGCAACATTCTCGCTTCATCGTTCACCGAACGCGCTCGAATATTGCACCCACACAGGGTAGGCTTTTGGGACATCTGCATATAAAATTGCACCAAAGGTGCATACCACAATCAATGCGAAACGAAGTGAAGCATTGCATATCATCAAGACGAAGTCTTGCATATCATCAATTTCGCAGAAATTGCATATCATCAACGCGTAAGCGTTGCATTTATCACTCGGTTCGATTTATCGAACAAATCGGGTACCGAGCGTTTATGGTTATCGCAACATAGGAAACAACCCCACTGTAAAATTACAGTGGGGTTGTGTTTGTAAGGGTTTGTCAGTGCTCTGAAG
>JAZULU010000171.1:0-2839 GCA_045603265.1 Clostridia bacterium | reverse complement strand
GGCGAACTTTTGGTTAAAAACTTTAATGCCCGATTTTTTGAAAGTTATTATGCTTCCACAAAGGAAGATGCTTTGAAGAAAGCGCTTTCTTTAATCGAAGACGGTGATACCGTTTCTTGGGGCGGAAGTATGAGTATTTCAGAATGCGGTCTTACAGATGCAGTAAAAAACGGAAACTTTACCGTTATTGACCGCGCAACTGCAAAAACTCCGGAAGAAAAAGAAGAACTGTTACATAAGGCATTCTTTGTTGATACTTATCTTATGAGTGCAAACGCCGTTTCTGAAACGGGCGAACTTGTAAATGTTGACGGCAACGGAAACCGTGTTGCGGCGCTTTCTTACGGTCCGAAACAAGTAATAGTTTTAGTAAGTCTTAATAAAGTTATGCCCGATCTTCCCTCTGCAATAAAGCGTGCAAGAAGCGTTGCCGCACCTATAAACGCGCAAAGATTCGGTCTTGACACACCCTGCGCAAAAACGGGTGCTTGCTTTAACTGTAACTCCCCCGACTGTATCTGTGCCGATATCGTTATCACTCGTATAAGCAGACCTAAAAACAGAATTAAAATTGTTTTCTGTGGTGAGGATTTAGGATATTGATACTTTCGTATATTTTTGCTATTTTTGCCGTTTTAGGTGCCATTGATAAAATTATAGGTAACAAGTTCGGATTAGGCAAGGAATTTGAAAAAGGCTTTATGCTTTTAGGGCCTATGGCGCTTACCATGATAGGTATGATCGCCATTGCCCCCGTTATTGCCCATTGCCTTAAACCGTTGTTTGGCTTTATTTATGACGTTTTTAAGATCGATCCGTCAATCATTCCCGCATCGATACTTGCAAACGATATGGGCGGTGCATCATTATCTAAAGAAATTGCACAAAATGATTCTTTGGGCGCATTTAACGGACTTATCGTTTCATCAATGATGGGTGTAAATATTTCTTATACTATTCCCGTCTCGTTGGGACTTGTAAAAAAAGAAGATCAAAAAGATATGTTTTTAGGTTTTTTGTGCGGTCTTGTAACGATCCCTATAGGTTGCTTTGTTTCAGGACTTATACTTAAAATTAACGCTCTTACATTACTTTACAATCTTCTTCCCCTTGTTATTTTTGCTATCCTTATCGTTCTCGGTCTTATATTTATTCAAAAACTATGTATCAAAATATTTGATATTTTAGGTAAAGTTATAAACATAATTATTACAGTTGGTCTTATTTTTGCTCTTTGGCAATTTTTGACCAGTAACGTGATATTAGAAAATCTTGATACCTATGAAAATGGCGGAATGATCTGTCTTAATGCTGCGGCGGTACTTGCCGGCGCATTCCCATTAATGCACGTCATCTCCTTTATTCTAAAAAAGCCTTTAAAGTTTTTAGGTAAAAAAGTTGGTTTAAATGAAAGTTCTGTATTGGGATTTCTTTCAACCTCCGTTTCGTGCTTACCGACTTTTGGTATCATGGAGAAAATGGATAGAAAAGGCATAGTATTAAATTCAGCCTTTATCGTATCTGCTGCCTTTACCTTTGGCTCACATCTCGCATTCACCATGGCATTTGATAAAACCTATGTTTTAAGCATGATCATAGGAAAACTCATTTCAGGTATCTGTGCAGTAATAGTTGCATCATTTATAATACGAAAAAAAGACGGCCAAGCCGTCTTTTTACTTTAATGTAAACTTTTCAATTACTTCATTATTATAATAATCATTATATTTCAGCGTTATTTCTTTACCGTCTTCAGAAAACACCATACTTACAAAGTTTTTACAAATATCATTATCAAATTTGCCGCCAACTGCAAAATAATAGTTTTTTCTATCGAACATATCACGCACTACAATAACTGCTCTGTCATCAGGGCTTCTGTGCAGATCAAAATATGCTACCTTATCTTTATACGTCTGTAAAGGCCCTTCAAACCTTCTTGACACTCTGCCTGACGCCACGTCATAAAAAGTATAAGTTCCTCCTGATTTTCCATCAGAAAGTTCTTCTACAGTAATGATATTTTCCGCCTGTGTAATGTTTAATGAACCTTTCCCGTCATGATAGCCTTCATCAATAATATCGCCATGCGTATCGTATATTACATAAAATTCCCCGGCGTATTGTTGGCTTTTTGATATTTTATAGTATGTTTCACTGATAACGTTGACGATAAAACTATCTTTAAAATCCAAATAAGTATTATTGTGTGAATTATCTGAAACATTATCAGTTGGCATATTATTTACCTGCCCTTTATCTGACGATACGCACGATGTAAGAATAAGCAAAAAAGCTATTGAAAAATTTAATAAATATTTTTTCATATTTATACTCCATATACCAACCAAACGTAAATATAGGCAGGAATGATTGCCGCAAGCGTAAAGGGAATTCCGATTTTAAAGAAGTCCTTATTTTTAACTTCATAACCTTCCTTGCGAAGGATTCCTATACCGGTAATATTTGCAGATGCACCGATCGGTGTGCAGTTTCCGCCTAACGTCGCGCCTGAAAGGAGTCCAAAGTATAACGGTGTTGGATCTATTCCCATTTCCACTGCAAGACTGCCGATAACCGCCAACATTGCAAACAAAATAATTGCAGGTATCATAAAAAACAAGATTGTTACTCTATTTTTCTTTCGTAAATTCTATACCATCAATTTTAATGATATCACCATCTTTTTCAAAACTTTTTTCCCAATCATAGCTGAAATTTAAAAGTTTATAGGTGATTATAATTTTATCATCTTCGATTTTATATGTACCTTCAGCATCAATGCCAAAAGCGGATATTATCACAACATTATCTTCTTTAAAAGTAAAACTTTGTTTAA